>NZ_JANSHJ010000003.1:47409-132341 GCF_047502615.1 Synechococcus sp. W60.3
CTATCGCTTGCCCATGTCAGACTGCGGTTGTCATGCCGCTTGCCAACAATGATGGAGTGCGGCTGTCAGCAGGTTCGAGTCAGGAACAGGGAGCTAGTCCCCCTACTAGAGTACTTGTGTCAACAGTCTAATAAGGTGTACAACTGTGCTTTGTACTATGCGAGACAAGTCTATTTCAAAACGAAGCGATGGGCAAGCTATGGTGCGCTTTGCGCTGAGATGGGGAGAACCCAAAGCAAGCACTTCATCGCAATGTATGTCTCCGCCGCACAACAGACGTGTAAGTCTGTAGCTGGAGTGGGTCTATGCCAAGCCTGCCCAGACCAAATCACTGGATCCGAGAAAAGCTCTAGCAATTGACCACGGAGTCAACAACTGGCTTACGTGCGTTAGCAACTTAGGACATAGCTTCATCATTGGTGGCCGCAAAGTCAAGTCCTTTAACCAGGGGTACAACAAGGAGCTGGCTAGGCTCAAGACTCACAAGCTGCGGGGGTTTTGGTTGCAAAAGCTTCGTCGAATTACGGAAACCGGAGAATGCGGTCCACAAAGCTGCGGGCAAGGTCATTGACTTCTGTTTACACCACTCAATTGGGAGAATCCTCTTCGGTTGGAACAAAGAACAAAAATAAGAATGCGGTTTTAACCAAAACTTTGTTTTCATTCCAACAGGTCGGTTCAAGAAGCGTATCGCGCAATTATGTTGGCATTATGGCATGGAGTTTATTGAGGTAGAGGAAGCGTACAGCTCGCAGGCAAGCTTCCTAGATGGAGATGAGCTACCTAATTATGGTGAAAAACCCGACGGGTGGAGACCCTCTGGGCTGAGGCGAATGCTGCCGCCAACCTGCTTAAGAAAGTCAGCAGAACCTTGGGGCTTTGCCTTCAGGAACTGTCTAGAGGCGCTTTGACAACGCCGTTACGGGTTCTTTTGTGGACTGCGTAAGAATCCCCCGCCTTTAGGCGGTGGGAGTGTCAAATATACCTACTTTTCGAGGCAAGGCAGCAATCTCTCTGGACGCTTTCCAGGTCTAAGTAGGGGAGTATCTTTAGTCATTTAGACAGGCCAAAACCCTTATAGGAACTCAGGTACGGCCTGTTAAAGAATTAAAGGGCACAGTAGCAACACCTAGCAAACCAACTTCGGAAGCAGGATGGATTGATTAGTACCGCCAGTTCCCACGGCTAGGGTATGCTGGTGAGCAGTGAGCAAGTTTCCTGCCTTTTCTTTTGAGGAGAGAATATGCCAGAACCGGAATTCTCCTCAGCCCACATTCTGGTGATCGAAGATGAGGCCAAACTGGCCCGTTTCCTGGAAACCGAGCTGGCCTATAGGGGATATCGGGTGAGTGTGGTCGGCGATGGCACGGTGGCCTTGGCGGCAGCCCGCGACCAGAACCCCGATTTGGTGCTGCTGGACTGGATGTTGCCCGGGATCTCGGGGTTGGAAGTTTGTCGGCAGTTGCGCTTGACGGGCAACCGCGTGCCCGTGGTGCTGATGACTGCCAGCGACGAGGTGGCAGATCGGGTGGCAGGTCTGGATGCTGGGGCAGATGACTATGTGGTCAAACCCTTTAGCCTTCAGGAGTTGCTGGCGCGGATACGGATCTATCTGCAGCCCCCCAAGGGATCTGGCGACAGCCGGTTGGTGTTTATGGATCTGACGCTGGATCCGGTGACACGCCAGGCAAGCCGGGGAGAGCGACAGGTGGAGCTGACGGCCAAGGAATACGACTTGTTGCGCTACCTGATGGAACACCCCCGCCAGGTGCTCACACGCCAACAAATTTTGGAGCATGTGTGGGGCTATGACTTTACAGGCGATTCCAACATCATCGAGGTCTATATTCGCTACTTGCGTCTTAAGATCGAAGGCCCAGGGGAGAAGCGCCTGATCCAGACGGTGCGCGGGGTAGGCTACGTGTTGCGCGAATAGGAGGCCGACATCCCCCAGAAGAATGGCCTGGGCAGCCTGGGGGGATCGCTGCTGCGGCAAGATTGGGGAGAATGGATCCCTATCGAGGCGCGGGAACGGCTGCTCAAAACTGGAGAAAAGAACCCGGAGAGGATTTCGTCCTGCTAGCAGGTGAGGTTGATGGAAGCCGACTGCTGGAAATGAATGGGGGGATTTTGGGGTGCAGAGGGTGTTGTCGATGAATCTAGGGAGTGCAGGGCTGCTGGGCCTTACCTTCAGCTCACCTGGAGAATTTGTCTTCCGCTTTCCCCCCGAAACCCCTCTCGTAGGTGGGCTGGGGCTGCGCTGGTACGGCCTGCTGATGGCCATTGCCGTGTTGCTGGGGCTGCTCTTGACCAAAGCCTTGGCGGAGGCCCGCCACCTGGAGAAGGAGCCAGGCGAGGCCAGCGAACGGGTCGAGATCCTGGCCCTGTGGCTAGTGGTATCGGGATTTCTGGGCGCCCGCCTCTACTACGTCCTCACCCACTGGTCAGAGTTCCAAGACAACCCCCTCCTGGCCTTTGCCATCTGGCGGGGAGGCATCATCATCCACGGTGGGATCTTGGCTGGTGCACTTGCCCTCTACCTTTACTGCCGCGCCACCGGGATCAACGGCTGGAAGTACGCCGATGTGATCACGCCGGGGCTAATCTTGGGCCAGGCCATTGGGCGCTGGGGCAATTTTTTCAACTCTGAGGCCTATGGAGCCCCCATTCCCCCAGACAGCAGTTGGCCCTTGCGGGTATATATCCCCCCCCAAGCCCGCGAGCCTGACTACAGCCAGTTTGAGTTTTTCCACCCCATCTTTTTCTACGAAAGCCTGCTCAACCTGCTTCTGTTTGCTCTCTTGATGGGGATGTTCTGGCGCTTCCCCAAGCTCAAAGATGGCACCTGGGTCTGGACCTATGTGGTCGGCTATAGCTTGATCCGCATCCCTTACGAAATTTTGCGCGTCTCGGCGGTGGCCTATCTGCCGGGAACTTCCATCAAGGCCGCCTACGTGGCCAGCGCCGTAGGCCTGGTGCTGGGGATCGGCATGCTGGTCTATATGTACCGGCTGCGCTTCGACCCCGATTTGGAGCAGTTGACAGCTTGGCTAGCCCAACAGGCAGGGCTAGAACAGGAGACGGCTGCTGAGCTGGTGCAGCGGGCCTGGGCCATCCAGCAAAAGCACCGCCGCGCTGACTTGCTGGATCGCGTCACCCTGGCCATGCCACACTTTCCCAGCGCCCTTGCCCCCCATCTCTCTTTGGGCCAACGGGAGCTGCTGATGCGGCAATTGTTCTGCCGCTTGGAAGGTCGGGATCCCGCTGGAGAAGGGCTTCCCCAGCCAAGTTAGCGCCAGAGCTATCGGGCCGGACTAGGCCACCCAAACTAACCTTCAGGTCTTCAGACTTTGCAGCCACGCTTCTAGGGCGCGGATGGGAGCGGGATCCCGGTAGAGGCGCTCTTGGCGGGCTTTTACCCGCTGCCCTATTTCCTCACGCCAGCGGTCATCCAGGCCCAGCCGCACGGCAATCTGGATGTACTCCTCTAGGCTAGAGGCGATGGTCTCGTAGATCCCCATCTGCCGCAGGATGGCGTAGGTGTGGCGGCCCCGCATCAGGGATCCCGGCAGCGTGACGATGGGCAGGCCATGGGGCAGGGCTTCCAGGGTGGTGTTGCCGCCGGACCAGCCGATGCTATCCAGGTAAACATCCCCCAGGGCGTTGTAGGCGGCATATTGGGCAGGCGAGAGCTCCGGCAACAGCAGCACATGGTCTTCAGCGGCCAGGCCGTAGGCTTGAAAGGCCCGCTGCAGCCGTTGCCAAAAGCGCTGGCGGATCCCTTGGGAGAGGCGGCCTCGCAAAAACAGGAATTGACACCGCCCCACTTCCCGAGCAATGCGGGGGAACACCTCGTCGTACTGCGGCAAGTACTTGAACAGAGATTGGGCGCAGAGGTAGAGCACCCTGTCGGGATCCACCCCCCAGGCTAGCCAGTCCACAGGGGCGGGGTCAATGTCCAGAGGGATGTAGTAGGTGCCGATGCCGGGCAGGGGCAGGAGCTGCTCGGTGTAGTGGCCGGCCCCGTCCGGCGGCTCCATCAGCTCGCTGCTGAGGAAAACGTCTATTGTCGGCAGGCCAGAAGTTTGCGGGTGGCCCCAGGCCATCGCCTGTACCGGCGCCAAGCGGAGGGCGGCCAGTTGGGCACAGACCGGGTCAATGCCCACTTCCGGGTAGAGGAGCACATCCAGCTGTGCCTCTCGAATAGCCGCTTGCCATTCTTCTATGCTGCGGGATCCGGCCACAAAGTGCTCAAAACGAGGGGGCAGGGAGCACGTGACCTCATCTTGGATGACCGAGGTGTGGAAGCCGTAGAGGGCCACTTGAGCACGATCCAGGGCTTCTACCCAGCCGCGAGTCAGGATCTTCCAAACGGAGTGATCCCGAAACAGGCCGGAGACAATGCCCACCCGCACTCGGCCAGGATGTCGCTGCCAGAGGACGGAGGGCTGGGGATAGCGGGCCGCCATCACCTCCCCCACCAGGGATCCGTACAGGTGCTGCAGCTCGCGGTCGTTCTGGCCCTGGTAGGGCAGAAAGAAGGGTTGGACGGAGCCGACGCCGGCGGCAGCGCGCTCTAAAGCAGCGGGATCCCGCGGCAGTTGGGCCCAGCGGGCCTTGACCTGTTCCAGCGCTTGGCGGTAGCGCTGGCGGGCGCTTGCAATTTGCTCAGGGGTGTCGTAGAGCAAAGGCAACTGGCTGACGCACCAGCCCAGGGCCGCGGCCAAATCGGCGGGATCGGCCTGCCAGAGGCGGTAGAACAGCTCCGCTGCTTCCGCCTCCCGGCCACAATCGCGCAGCAGGATGGCCAGCGTGTAGGCGGCATCGGCAAAGTCCGGCTGCAACTCCAGAGCCTGCTTCAGGGGTACCAGGGCCGCCTCCAACTCCCCCTGTTGCCGCAGCACCAGCCCCAACTGGTACAGAACTTCCGGATCCGGCCCCCCCTGCTCCAGAGCCTGTTGGAGGTGAGCTTTTGCCTCCTCCAGGCAGCCTACCTGCTTGAGGACAATTGCCAGATTGTAGTGGGCGTCGGGAAACCACGGCTGCTGGGCCAAGGCCTGCTGCATCAGGGCAATGGCTTCTTCCAGGGATCCCTGCTGCTGCCGGCAGATCCCCAAGAGGTGCAGCGCCTCCGGGTGGGCGGGCTGGGCTTGCAACACCTGTTGGTAGAGGGAGATGGCCTCCGGCAGTTGCCCCGCCTGGTGATGGTGGACAGCCTGAACCAGCAGGCGCTGCAGGTGCTGTTCCTGGTTCTCTCGGCTGGGGCCAAAGCCCTTTCCCGGCGGCGACATCTTTAGCCGTTGGGAAAATTCAAAAAGCCTGCCAAGGCCGGGGCAATCGGCAGCAGGGTCATGACCATCAAAAAGAGGGCCAGCAATGCCAAAGCATCCCGCTGACCGTCGGTTTCAGTAATCTCATCCTGCGGTGGACGCTCTGGCTCGCGGGCGATGAACAGGATCAGCAGCGCCCAGTAGAGGGCCAAGACGTTGCTGATGGCCGCCACCGCCAAGGCAATCAGGGTGATGAAGGTGGCGCGGGCAGCCGTCTTCCGCCCGTACACCGCCTGCACAATGCGACCCCCGTCCAGCTGCCCTGCCGGCAGCAGGCTCAAGGCGGTGATTGCCAGGCCAATCCAGCCCACGGCAACAAAAGGATGAATGGGAACCAGCTCCGCCTGCAACTGGGATCCCAGCACCAGCCGCGCTAGGGTGCCTACCAGGATGGAGCTGCGGAAGATCTCCGTGGGCACATACAGACCCTCGGAGCCGGAGAGCTTCAGGCCAACCAAAAGCACCAGCAGCGACAGGATCCCGCTCGCTGCCGGGCCGGCAAAGGCAATGTCGAAGAGGGCCTTGCGGCTGGGCACCGGCGATTGGATGCGGTTTAGGGATCCCAGCGTGCCAATGCCCAAGCTGGGGATAACAAAGGCAGGGCTGAGGCGCACCCCGTACTTGCCCGCCATCCAGCGGTGTCCGGTCTCGTGCACCAGCAAGATGGCGAAGATCCCGGCCGCCACCGGCAGGGCTTCCACCCAACGCCCCGGCGCCTCCAACAGCCGGAAGCCGAACAGGTTGGCCCCCACCTCCAAAGTGGCCAGAAAGCTAGCCAGCATTAGGCCTGCTGCCAGAATCTGGGCTCCCCTCGAGGTGCGGTAGTTAACAATCTCATCTGGCAAGACCACCACCGCCGGCTTTTCTGAGGCATCTTCCACCAAAAACAGTTGGTAGCGGCTGCCCAGCCGCTCCCTTAGCCTTTCCTGCAGCAGCGGCACCACCCCCTCCGCCTCCCGCCGTAGGTTGCCCTTGAAGATCGCCCCCTCCCCATAGGGGATGGTCTCAGTCACAAAAAAGGTGTCCAGGCTGAAGATGGACTGAATGGCCTGCAAATCTTCCGCAGAGATGCCCCGCAAGACCAAAGGCTGCTCGGCAGGCGTCTCCCCAGCCCCTTCCGAGGGGATTTCCTGCCGCTCCTCCATCTGGGCCAACTGCTGCCGCCGCGCCTGCAGCTCCTGCTGGGCCAACTGACGGGTTTTGCGCCCCACGGCAATGTAGAGCCCCGTGAACACCAGCAACAGCAGCAGGAAGCCGGCGAAGTTGAGGTAGATCCCCAGCAACAGCAGCCCCAGAAAGACCACCCACGGCAAAAGGAGCAGGGATCCCTGTAACCACACCCAGACGGCCAGGGATCCCCGCCGGCGGGCTCGCCAGAAGCCCCAACCCAAAAACGCCAGCGTTCCCAACAAAAAGAGGGGCGTAATCTCGGCGGCGATGTTCATGGCTAACCCACGAGGCTTACCAATAGGGAGCTGGAGTCAAAACGGCTCAAGCGGAAACAGCCGTTCCTTCAAACCGAGGCTCCGGCTGCTCCCACAAGTAAAAGCCAGCTTTGCGCGGTTTGAGCAGGAACAGCCGCAGGAACTGGTAGGCGTTGTTGAGGTAAAGAGGCAGCTTGCGCAGGCTCTTGAAGGGCCCAGCTCCGCGGGCAATCTCCCTCAGCTTGGCGTTGTTGGCCACACACTTCTGCAGCCGCCGCACAAACTCAGGGTTTTCCACATCCAACACCACCGGAAACACCTTGGCCGCCTCGCGGTTGGTCTTGTAGATTACCTCCATGTCATAAGTATGGGGATCCAGCCCGATGAGGCGGTAGAAATCGGGGCGCTCTCCCACATCGTTGAGGTACATAGTGGCGAACACTGACAGCAGGAAGAAGCGACACCACAGCTCCGCCACCCACCCCTCGAGCAGCCGCGGCTGGCTCAGGAGCATGAGGGCAAAGAAATCGCCGTGGCGGTTCTCGTCCTGGCACCAGTTCTTGAAGAAGTTGAAGATTGGGTAAACGCGGTTTTCGGGGTGAGCCTCCAGGTGGCGGTAGATGAGAATGTAGCGCCAGTAGCCGATCTTTTCGGAGAGATAGGTGGCGTAGAAGATAAAGCGGGGCGCAAAGTAAGTGTAGGACTTGTGCTTGGTCAAAAAGCCCAAGTCAAAGGCCATGTTGAAATCGCCCATGGCGCGGTTGAGGAAGCCGGCATGGCGAGCTTCATCGCGGCTCATCAGGGCAAAGCACTCAGCCAAGACCGGGTTGGTCTCCTTCAGCCTGCGGGATAGCTCCTTGTAGAGGAGGAAGCCGGAGAACTCCGCCGTGCAGGAGCGCTCCAAAAACTCCACAAACAGCCGCCGCGCCTCCGGATCGAGCCGGCTTTCCCAATCTTGGTTGAACTCCTCGCCGCGGACGAAGTGGTGGCGGTTGTAGTCGGCGCGAAACTCCTCCAAGATGGCCCGGAAGTCGGCCTCTCGATCGCCTAACCCCATCTTGCCGATGGCCTCGAAGTCGGTAGTGTAGAAGCGCGGCGTCAGGATGGTCTCGGTGGGCACTCGCGCCTGGGTTTGGGCAGCTCGCAAAGTGGAACTCATAGGGGTTACAGGATGCAAAGGCCAGTATACTCTCGCAGTTTACCAGCCCTTGTGGCCGGCGGGGGGATAAGAAGTGTTACCGACAGGCCCCACAACCCCCTACGACTGCACCGCCGCCGGCTGGGATCGCGCCGGATCCGTCAGCTCACTCCCCTCCTCCGAAGGAGGGATCACCTGCCAAAACAGAGGCAGGTAGCGCTCCCAGTTCTGCAGGATGCGCTCGGCTTTGGGGGAATGGGTGCGGCGGTAGTGCTCTTGGATCAGGCCCTTCAGTTGCGCTTCCGCCGCCGCCGTCTGTATCCGCTGGATGCGCACGATCTCGCCGTTGACCTTGGCGGGGAAGTTGCCCTCTTCATCGAGCACGTAGGCCAGGCCGCCGGTCATCCCCGCCCCCAGGTTGCGGCCCACCCGCCCCAGCACCACCACCACACCGCCGGTCATGTACTCGCAGCAGTGGTCGCCGGATCCCTCGATCACCGCCTGGGCGCCGGAGTTGCGCACGGCAAAGCGCTCCCCCGCCTGGCCGTTGGCAAACAGGGATCCGCCCGTGGCCCCGTACAGACAGGTGTTGCCCAGGATTACATTTTCCGCCGGATCCCGCGGGGCTTCTGGGGGAGCCAGAATGACAATTTCACCGCCGCACATGCTCTTGCCCACGTAGTCGTTGGCTTCTCCCGTCAGGGTCAGGCGCATGCCCGCCAGGGTAAAGGCCCCAAAGCTCTGGCCGGCTGTGCCCACAAAGCGCAGATCCAACAGCCCCCCTTGTCGGACAAAGCCGGTATCCCCATACAGCCGAGCCAGGGTGCCGGCAATGCGCCCGCCCACGCAGCGGTCGGTGTTGGCGATGGGCAGCTCCAGCATGGCCGCGCCGCAGGTCTCGATGGCCTTTTGCACCTCGGGCCGGGCCAAGATGGCGTCATCCAGCACCGGGCCATTGGAGTGCACCGGCTCGTGCTCCAGCCACTCTGGGCGCTTGTGGGGATCAAAGCCCGGCGGAGTTCGCAGCAGACACTCCAAATTCAAGGACTGGGTTTTCGCCAAAGCCACATCGGCGCGGGGGCAGAGCAGATCCACCCGCCCAATTACCTCCTCCAGGGAGCGGTAGCCCAGCCGGGCCAGGATCTGGCGCACTTCCTCGGCCACAAAGGCGAAGAAGGTCACCACCTGGTCCGGAGTGCCAGGGAAGCGCTTGCGCAGCTCTTTCTTTTGGCTGGTCACCCCCACCGGGCAGTTGTTGGTGTGGCACACCCGCGCCATGATGCACCCCTCGGCAATCATGGCTACTGTCCCGAAGCCGAACTCCTCTGCCCCCAGCATGGCCGCCATCACCACTTCCCAGCCGGTGCGAATGCCGCCGTCCACCCGCAGAATTACCCGCTGCCGCAGGCCGTTTTCCAAGAGAGCATGATGCACCTCCACCAGGCCCAGCTCCCAGGGTGCCCCCGCATGTTTGATGGAGCTCAGGGGAGAGGCCCCTGTGCCCCCCTCGTGGCCGGAGATCTGGATGATGTCGGCATTGGCCTTAGCCACTCCCGCCGCCACGGTGCCGATGCCCACCTCCGCCACCAGCTTCACCGACACCTGCGCCTGCGGGTTAACCTGGTGCAAATCGAAGATCAACTGCGCCAGATCCTCAATCGAGTAGATGTCGTGGTGGGGCGGCGGCGAGATCAGGGTCACCCCCGGCTTGGAGCGGCGCAGCTTGGCGATGTAGGGGCTGACCTTTTTGCCGGGCAGTTGTCCGCCTTCGCCCGGCTTGGCCCCCTGGGCAATTTTGATCTCGATTTGCCGCGCGTTGAGCAGGTACTCCGGCGTCACGCCAAAGCGGCCCGAAGCCACCTGCTTCACCGCCGAGCTGGCGTTGTCCCCCATGCGCAGGCCCTTAAGGTGAGGAAAGCGCGCCGAGGTCCCCTCGGGTGTTACATCGGTGATGGGGATGTAGCGCTCCGGATCTTCCCCGCCTTCGCCGGAGTTGGACTTGCCGCCGATGCGGTTCATGGCAATGGCCAGGGTCTCGTGGGCCTCGCGGCTGAGGGCCCCCAGCGACATTCCCCCCGTGGCAAAGCGCTTGAAGATCTCGGTGGCCGGCTCCACCTCCTCCAGGGGAATGGGATCCCGGTCGCTGCGAAAGTCCAGCAGATCCCGCAAGGCTGTGGGGGTGCGGCCCCGCAGATAGGTCCGGTAGATCTCGTAGTGGTCGGGCTGGCCTGAGGCAATGGCCTTGTGGAGCAGCTTGGCCATCTCCGGGCTGTTGATGTGGTATTCCCCCTTGGGCCGCGCTTGGATGAAGCCAAAGTTCTCCAGCTTTTTCGAGGTGAGCTGGGGGAAGGCTCGCTGGTGATTGGCCATGCCCTCGCGGGCCAGATCCGCCAGCGTCATCCCCCCCACCCGCGACACCGTGCCGCGGAAGGCCAGATCGATCACCTCTTGGCTGAGGCCGATGGCCTCGAAGATCTGGGCCCCGTGGTAGCTGGAGAGGAGGGAAATGCCCATCTTGGAGAGGATCTTGAGCAAGCCCGCCTCGATAGCTGCCCGGTACTTCAGTTGAGCTTCGGCCAGAGAGAGCTGGGGCAGCTTGCCGGCGGCCATTTGGGTTTGCGTCTTGGGCTTGTGCCACCACTGGCGCACCGCCTCATAGGCCAGGTAGGGACAGACGGCGCTGGCCCCGTAGCCAATTAGACAGGCAAAGTGGTGGGTACTCCAGCACTGGGCTGTCTCCACCACCAGGGAAGCGCGCAGGCGCAGCCCCTCCTGGATGAGGTGATGGTGGATGGCCCCCACGGCCAGCAGAGGCGGGATCAAGGCCTGCTCGGCGCTCAGGCCGCGATCCGAGAGGATTAAGATCTCTGCTCCCTCCCGCACCGCTTGCGCCGCCTCTTGACAGAGGGCTTGCACCTGGGCGGCCAGCCCTGCTGGCCCAGCGGCCACCGGGTAGAGGATCGGCAGCGTGCGGCAGGGAAAAGGCGTCTGCTGCAGGGCGGCCAGCTCCGCCTCGTTGAGCACCGGGCTGCGCAAGTGCAGCAGACGGGCATGCTCTGGGCGAATCTCCAGCAGGTTGCCTTTGGATCCCAGGTACACCTCCAAAGACATCACCAGGCTCTCCCGCAGGGGATCAATAGCCGGGTTGGTTACCTGGGCAAAGCGCTGCTTGAAGTAGTCGTAAAGGGGGTGGGGCTGGGTGGAGAGCACTGCCAGCGGCGCGTCGTCCCCCATGCTGAAAACCGGCTCTTTGCCTGTGGCGGCCATTTCCTCGATGATCATCTCCACATCTTCCGAGGAGTAGCCGCAGGCAGTTTGCAGTTGGAGCAGCTGCTCTTCGGTAAGCTGCGGGGCGTTCTCAAAGTCTTGGCTAGCCAGCTGAACGCGGTGAGCCCTTAACCACTCCCCATAGGGGTGCTGAGCTGCCACCTGGGTTTTGATCTCCCAGTTTTTGTAAAGCTGGCCACTTTGCAGATCCACCGTCAGCATCTGCCCCGGCCCCAGCCGCCCCTTTTCCAGGATCTCGGCTTCCGGCAGCGGAACCACCCCGGCCTCTGAAGCCACCACCAGCAACCCATCGCGGCTGAGGGCATAGCGGGCCGGGCGCAAGCCGTTGCGATCCAGGGTGGCGCCAATGGTTTTGCCGTCGCAGAAGACCACCATAGCCGGCCCGTCCCACGCTTCCTGCAGGCCGGCGAAGAACTCGTAGAAGTCCACCACTTCCGGGCGATCTTGCAGCTCCGGCTGGTGGCGGTAGGCCTCCGGGATCAGCGCCATCATCGCCTGCTGGCTGGAGTAGCCCGACGCGATCAAGAGCTCAAAGACCGCGTCCAGGCCCGCTGAGTCGCTGCTGCCGGGATCGATGACGGGTTTGAGCTCCTCGATGGCCTCGCCCCAGAGGGGATGGGCCAGGGTGGGCTCGCGGGCAGCCATCCAGTTGACGTTGCCGAGATACGTGTTGATCTCGCCGTTGTGGCAGAGGTAGCGGAAGGGCTGGGCCAGCGACCAGCGGGGCAAGGTGTTGGTGCTGAAGCGGCGGTGATAGGTGGCGTAGGCGGTGGTGTAGAGGGGGTCTTGCAGATCGCGGTAAAACTGGCCCAGCACCGCCGATTGCACCATGCCTTTGTAGACAATCAGCCGGCAGGAGAGAGAAGCAAAATAGATGGAATAAAAGCCAAACCGGCTTTCCACCTGCCGCCGCAGACGCCGCCGCAGCAGATAGAGCTGCCGCTCCAGCTCATCTCCCGCCAGCCTGGGATGGGTGAGAAGCATCTGCCAGATAGAAGGCAGGGTTTGCCGCGCCATCGGCCCCAGGCACTCCGGATTGACCGGCACCTGGCGCCAGAGGGGCCGCCCCCACTCGCTGGTGGCCAAGTAGTCGTCGATAAGCTGGCGTACCGCCTGGCACTCGGCGGGAGCCTGAGGCAAAAACACCATGCCCACCGCGCTGCGGCCGGGATCCCAAGCCCGGATCTCGTCCCTCTCTGCCTGCAGCAGTTGCCAGGGAATGGCTGTGGCAATGCCGGCCCCATCGCCGCTTTGGTTGTCGCCGCCGCAGCCGCCGCGGTGCTCCATGCAGGCGAGAGCTTGGAGGGTTTTTTGCAGCAGCTCGTGGCTGGCTCTCCCCTGGCGATCCACCAAAAACCCAACGCCACAGGCATCCCGCTCTTGAAAGTGCCAGCTTTCCTGCAGGATGGGAACCGAGACCTGGGAGCGATGGGGATTCATGGGGAAAAACGGCTTGGAATGAATCACGCTTTAGAGTTGGGAAACTAGCATATCGCAATCCAATCCGGCAGGAAAAGGGGTCAGCCCCAAGTCAAGCTGGATTTTGCCGATAGGACAATCGGATAAGCGAAGAAAGCCAAAAAAGGCTCGCTACGAACAGATTTTTCCAGTTTTTCTGCCAGCTTCTTCGGCAGACTTTGGACGATCTGGGACAACCAGAGGGTATGCCTCAGCTGGCGCTGGCTTCGCTTGCCGCCAACCGGCCATGTGGAGAACTGCCATTAACTGTTATCTGAAGAAGTCGGAAAATGTATTTCGCAGATCGGAGAGCCGGTCGTTGAAGCAGGTGAGCCGGTCATCGGTGGAGCTCACCAGGGTTAAATTTGCCCTGCCGGTTGCGCCCTCGGATCCCAAGAGGGGGACGCTCATGCGGCTGGGATCCGCAGGATTCTGGGAGACGCGGATGACAGCTTGCTGGCGGTTGAACTGATAGGCCTCGGCCACGTAGCGGATGGGCTCGCTCAAATTGGGATCCACCGGCAAGCTGGGGGCCGGCAAAAGATCCACCAGCTCGGTAAAGGTGCCGCTCCGCAGGCCCACCACGGCAGCAGCCCCCAACTGGTTGCAGATGGCGATGAGCACCGGCTCTTGGGCGCTGGCGCTGACGTTGGCCAAGGTGATGGTGACGGTGGCCCGGCTGGGCGCTGGGGGATAGGTGATCTCAAAGGTGCGGGCAGAGGCGTTGCCCAGCTCGTCGCGGGCGCGGAAGCGGAGCTGCCCTCTGTAGGGCAGGATGGAGGAGAAGTAGAGGCCAAAGCGATCGCTAGGGCCCCGTCCAGGGATGTTGGCCTGGCCGGGGACGTAGGCGAGGACGGCCCGCGTCTGCCAATTGTTGGGCGGCGCATAGGGCAGCAGCGGGCCGCTATTGAGGCTGGGGGGTTCTCTGGGAGGCGGATCCGGCTGGCCATCTCTGTTCAAGTCCAGGCCGTTGCCCAAAAAAGCCACCGAGCGTTGGAGCAGGATGGGGCGGTTTTGGGTATCGACCAGAGGAGACCGCCCTTCCGCCAGCCCCGCATTCTCCACATAGACGTTGAAGGGGCGATTCAAGATCTGGTTGTCCCGCTGCCGCCGCACGTTGAACTGCAAGTAGGGCCCCACCGCGCCCGCTGTCGGGGATCCCCCTGTAATTTCAAAGTCGTCGGCCCGCAGAAAGGCATTTTCCAGCGGGCTAAGCGGCGTTGTCGCCTCGCCACAGCCGACCAGACCGAGCGCCAAGATCGCCCCAGCTGCCAAAGATCCCAGTCTAGGTTTGACGAGATTTGGGATAAGAGATTGAACAGGGGAAGTCGGGCCCGCACAGGTGGGATGCGCAGGCCGGCAGGCAAGCTTTGGCTTCACCATTCATCTTCTCCCCACAACAGAGATTGGCGACCGGGCTGAGCGGGAAATCGGCGAAAATCCACCTGCAGCCCCCCAGCGTCGCCTGAACCACTATATCCTGAGCTTCGGTTTGGATCCCACCATCCCTATGGGGTTGGGAGCCATGAGTCGGCGATAGGGAGGGAGGAATTGAGGGAATCGCTACTCCTTTCTCCTGAGCCGGCTTGATAGCTTAGAGGGAGCGAAAGGTGGATGCCCATGTCAGATACCCCTGCAGTCTTGGTAGAACAACTCCAGAAGCGCTACGGCTCCACAGTGGCCGTGGCCGATGTCTCCTTCCAAGTAGAGCCCGGCCAGATCTACGGCATTCTCGGCCCCAACGGCGCCGGCAAAACCACCACCCTGCACTGCCTGTGCACCCTGCTGCGCCCCGACGCAGGCCGGATCGAGGTGTGCGGGATCCCCGTCAACGAAAATCCCAAGGCAGTACGCGAAAAGCTGGGCTTTGTTGCCCAGGAGGTGGCTTTGGATAAGGTGCTGACGGGGCGAGAATTGTTGCAGTTGCAGGCCGATCTCTACCACCTGCCGCGGCCCTTGGCCCAAGAGCGGATTGCCACCGTCCTCGAATTACTGGGGCTGGCCGACCGGGCCGACCAACGCATCGGCACCTACTCCGGCGGCTTGCGCAAACGCCTCGATCTGGCGGCAGGACTGCTGCACCAGCCCCAGGTGTTGGTTTTGGACGAGCCCACGGTGGGCCTAGACGTTCCCAGCCGGCAGGCCATCTGGGACTTCCTGCGCCAGCTCAAGAACACCGGCGTTACAGTGGTGCTCAGCAGCCATTACCTGGAGGAGATCGACCTATTGGCCGACCGGGTGGCCATCATCGACCGCGGCAAGGTGATTGCCGAAGGCACCCCAGAAGAGCTAAAAGCCCGCGTCGGCGGCGAGCGCATCACCGTCAAGCTGCAGGAGTTTGCCCCGCCAGAACTGGCCCAGCGGGGTGCCGAACTGCTGGGATCCCTGCCCTTTGTCCAAAAAGTGGTGATCAACAGCGCCCAGGGCAACGCCCTCAACCTGGTGGTGCAGCGCAACGGGGAGGATCCCCTCAGCCAGATCCGCGCCCACCTCGAGGCCCATGGGCTGGAGGTGTTTAGCAGCAGCCAATCTCGCCCCAGCTTGGATGACGTGTATTTGGCGGCAACCGGGCAAACCCTCCTGGATGCGGAGCTGGCTGCCGCCGAAGCCAACCTGGGCAAAAAGAAAAAGTAACTTCATTTTCAAGAGCAATGCAACGGTTCCCCACGTCGATCCCTAACTCCCCAATTGAGCCATACTGATTACAAGCTGATATGTACAAAGTTCCATTGATATTGATTGATCGATTGAAGATTGCATTGATGATTATTGATCGCAACATTGCAGGAGCCTTGGTATGACCTCTGCCGCTTCCCCCATCCAATCCAACCCGATTCCTCTATTTACAGCCGACTTTTGGCAGGAGACCTTTGCCCTCGCCCGCCGCTTGTTTATCCAATTGCAGCGTCGCCCCGCCACCCTGCTGGTCGGCATCATCCAGCCGCTGCTCTGGCTGATTTTGTTCGGGGCCTTGTTCCAGAATGCCCCTGCCGGCATTTTCGGGGCCGGACAAAACTACACCCAGTTTTTGGGGGCAGGCGTGATCGTGTTTACGGCCTTTGGCGGGGCCTTGAACGCCGGTGTGCCGGTGATTTTCGACCGGGAGTTCGGATTTTTAAACCGATTGCTGGTGGCTCCCCTCACCTCTCGCTTTTCCATTGTGCTGGCCTCTAGCCTGTTCATCGTCAGCTTGGCGCTGCTGCAGACGGCGGTGATCGTGGGGGCAGACTACGTCCTCGGCGGCGGGATCCCGGACGGGCCGGGCTTGGCGGTGGTGGCGTTGATCGTGGGCCTGTTGGTCTTGGGTTTCACCGCCCTGAGCTTGGGCCTGGCCTTTGCCATGCCGGGGCACCAGCAGTTGCTGGCCTTTATCTTTTTGGTGAATCTGCCGCTGATCTTTTCCAGCACCGCTTTGGCTCCCCTCAGCTTTATGCCCACCTGGCTTCGCTGGGTGGCCAGCCTCAACCCGCTCACCTTTGCCATCGAGCCGATTCGCCACGTCTATCGCAGCAGCACCTGGAGCTTTGCCGATGTGGTGCTGCAGGCCCCCTGGGGCGAACTCACCCTGGCGGGATCCCTGGGGCTCTTGACAGGGTTTGTGGTGGTGTCAGTGCTGCTGGTGCAGGGGGTGCTGCGCAAGAGTTTGGCCTGAGCATTTTGCCCAGGCTGTGCCCCTCAAAGCCACTGGCGGGAGACGGACTTCTCTAGCTCTGCCTGCGCTTGCTGCACCAGGGCCAGAGGGCTGTCCTTTGCTGGCGAGAGATGTAGAGGAGGGGTGAGGCTGCGGGCCTGCAGGGCCATGTGGAGCTGCAGTTCGGTTACATAGTCGCGCAGGTCAAAGCCAGCGGCAGAAGAGGAGCGAGCTGTAGCGGAAGCGTAAGAGGCAGACATCACGGCAAGAAGTCCCTCGGAAAATGGCCACCGTCGCCCTGCTACGCTATCACGCCTGCTCCCCTCGAGGGAGTTCCAGAATGTTAGCTTTGATTAAGCTTTGCAACAGATTTTGGCCATGGCGGTTCTTGAAGATTGGCAGCGCTCCAAGTTGGATCCCAGCGACGATGCCCTCTTTTACGACTATCCCCGCTTCGTAACCCATGTGGATGCCGGCTTCATCGGCCAGCTCACCGATCTCTACCGCGAGTATTTGCGGCCTCAGAGCCGCATTCTCGATCTAATGAGCAGTTGGGTTTCCCACCTGCCGCCGGAGATGAACTTTGCCCATGTGGAAGGGCATGGGATGAATGCTCAGGAACTGACCGCCAACCCCCGGCTTGACCATTTCTTCGTCCAGAACCTCAACCAAAACCCGCTTCTGCCCTTCCCGGACTGCACTTTTGATGCAGCGCTGAACGCGGTTTCGGTGCAATACCTGCAGCAGCCGGAGCAGGTGTTTGCCGAGGTGCATCGCATCCTCAAGCCCCAGGGCCTTTTCATTGTCAGCTTCTCCAATCGCATGTTTTTCCAGAAGGCCATCCAGGCCTGGCGGGATGGCTCGGAAGCAGAGCGGGTGGAGCTGGTCAAGCGCTATTTTGAGTCGGTGCCGGGATTCGAGATCGTCGAGGTGATCCAGCGGCCTGCTCCCCTGGGTTGGCTTGCCCTTTTGGCCGGCGGGGATCCCTTTTACGCTGTGGTCGGTCGGCGAACTGAGGCATGAGGCCATCCATCTTGCGCGTGGCGCCCTTGCATTTCTGGACTCCAACCGGCATGCCGCTGCGGTTCCCCGGCCTTGAGGGGCGGGTTGCTCCCTGCCGAACGACGGGGGCAAAGGCGACGAGACTGGATCCCTGAGGCAAACTGCCATCCCAAGGAGGTTCTGCGGGGGTTCTCCGGGCAAGCTTAGGAAGGGGGGGGCAAAGGGATCTGCAGCTCCACCACTGTGCCGCTACCCAAGCGGCGGTTGCGCCAGGTGATGGTTGCCCCGATTAGCTCGGCTCGGTAGCGCATGTTGAGCAATCCATGGCCGTGGCCAGGTTTCTGATCGGGATCGATCCCACCGTTGAACTCCGGCATGCCACGGCCATCGTCGATGATCTTCAGCTCCAGGTGGGTGTAAGGGGCTTCGGGATTGACAGAAGGCTCCTCTGCGCCGCTACCGGCTTGAACCTTGGGCTGAATGGTGATGTCGATGCGCCGTGCCCCTGCGTGTTTGACGATGTTGTTCAGCGCCTCCTGCACGATCCGAAAGATGTTGCTTTGGCAGGCAGGGCTGAGACGGGAGAGCAGGCCATCGGCGCGGTTGTCGAAGCGGGTGAGAAGCGGGTGAGGAGAACGCTGGGCCGCCCGTTCCAGAAGGCTGCGCAGAGCCGGGCCCAGGTTAAAAGCCCGCATGGCCAGCGGCTGCAGATCCTCGACAATCCCCCGCAACTCGGCCATGGTCTCCTGCAGTTGGACGCTCATGACGCGTAGCTGAGCCTGGCCGGCAGGGCTGAGGGTCGGATCGCCGGCGAGCTCCTGAATCTGACGAGACAGAGCTCCCAGATCCGCTAGGGTCTGATCGTGCAGATCGGCGGCCAGGCGACGACTTTCCGCCTCTCGCCCCTCGGTCAGCCCTTGCAAGGCTGCTGCCGTCGCCTCTTGACGGCGAACCTGCTCGTAGAAGGAGGCCCGCTGCAGCGCCACTGCCGCAATGTCCGCCAGCGCTTCCACCAAGTCCCTATCTGCAGGGGCAAATCCGGCGGCTTCGGGGGCAGTATCGGCAGTTGGAGGCTTCCGGCCTGCCGTCGCCAGGGGCGGAATGGAGGCGCAGAGCACACCCGCAATCTGGTTGGCATCGGTAACCAGAGGTACACACAGTAGGGAGCGGATGCCCTTCTGCAACAGCGTCTGGCGGGTGGGAAGGGGCAGCGGAAAGGTT
Organism: Synechococcus sp. W60.3; assembly: GCF_047502615.1. Lineage (NCBI taxonomy): Bacteria > Bacillati > Cyanobacteriota > Cyanophyceae > Synechococcales > Synechococcaceae > Synechococcus > Synechococcus sp. W60.3. The sequence goes on from NZ_JANSHJ010000003.1 coordinate 65,902, forward strand.
TGGACATCGGGGATCAGCAGCGTGTCCAGATGGGTGTAGCAACTTACCCAAATGAGCTGGCTCAGCTCAGGGGTCAACGTCTGCCCCACCTGGGAAGGGATCCCCGGCTGACGGCGGTATTCCTGAAGAATGGCGAGGGGTTCTGGAGCCGCTGCAGGCTGTTGGGCGCTCGGCCCATAGCCGCTCCGCGGCGCCACAAAAGTACAGCGATCGACCTGCAAAACTTCCGCCATGCCCTCGAGGGCAATCTCTACCACTTGGTGGGGATCATAGGTGCCGCTGAGGCGCTGGGCGACCTGGCGCAACAAGCTTTCCCGCTGGGCCGAGATGCGGGTTTGCTCGTAAAGTTGCGCCTGTTGGAGGGCGATCCCCGCCTGCTCGGCCACGGCTTCCGCCAACTCCAGATCCTCCGGCTGCCAGGGGGATCCGCCGTGAGGGTAGCGCAGCAGGGCAATACCCCCCAACACTTCCTGTTGTCGCTGCGGCTGGTCAGAGGCAAACAAAGGCACCCACAACAGCCCGCTTCCCTGCCGCTGCGGCTTCAAGTCATCCGGCACCACCACCGGCTCCTTCAAGGTGGTCAGCAGGCTGGCTGCCAAGCGCAACTTGGCCTGAACCGTTTCCGACAATTCCGGCGGGATCCCCGGCTCCGGCCAGGGCTTCTGGAGGGATCCCGTCAGCGGGGCATCCAGCAAGGGCTCCGTCCCGCTCACGCGCACGGCAGGGGTGAGCTCCGGCGCATAGATGCCCACAGGATGCAGCATCTCCTGTTCCGGCTGCCAAAGGGCCAAGATACACACATCCGCCTGAAAAGCCGCACCAATCTGCTGGGTAATCGCGTGGAAGAGAGTGGTGGGCTCCAGGCTGGAGCGAATTGCCGCTGTGATCGAGTGCAACAGCGCCAGCCGTTCCGCCTGCCGATGGGCCCGCTCAAACAGGCTGGAACGAGTTAGGGCAATCGCCAGTTGGTAGGCCACCGAGCGCAACAGGTCAATCTCCTCCGGCTGCCAGGGGTGGGGTGTAGTTAGGTATACCCCCAGCAGCCCGATCATCCCCCCTGGCACAGCAGCCAAGTCGGATCGGCCCGTCTGCGGATCCCTGCCGCCGGCTTCCCCCAGCCCGGCTCCTGCTGAGCCCACCGCTTGCAACGGGATCAGCACCGCCGAGCGAGCCTGTAGCGCCTGGAAAGCGGCCAGTCCCTGCGGCGGCAACAGATGTTCCTGAGCCGGCTGCATATGCAGGGCTATTTGCACCACCTGCCCCTCCTGCAACCGCTCGCACAGCGAGCCAAAGTCTTGGATCCGGTACACCTGCCCCAGGGACGGGGCCAGCCCAGGGCTTAGGGCCTCGTGGGTGACCTGAACCGTCTCCTGATCCGGGTTGATACTGTAAAAACAACAGCGGCTCAGCCCCTTCACCCCTTTCGAGAGAAAGGCGTGCTGCAGCTCCTTCAGGGCAGTGCTGACGATTTGATCCCACTGCAGAAAGCGGTGGACAGTGCTGGTGATGCGGTTGAGCAACGCCTCCCGCACCGCCTGTCGGCGGCTGCGCTCCAGCAGCTTGGCATTGATAATGGCGCTGGCCGTATAGGAACAAAGAAACTTCACTACTTCTACAAAGCTGGCCTCCAAGGGTGTCCGGCTCAGCAGAGCCAAAGCGCCCAGCCGCTCCTCCCCGCGGTTAATTGGGTAGGCGACAAAGCCCCGCAGGCCATTGGCCCTCACCCACTCCGGGGCAGGCATCCAGACCTCTTGATCCGGGTTGTTGCTCAAGAGGGGCAACCCTTGCTGGACCACACGCCCCATAGGGCTGTCATCGGGGTAGATTCGCTCAATTTGGGCGTGGGCAGGGCTGAGCAGGCCAGCATGGGCCACCGACCGAAAGCAACCCTCTTGCGGGTCGAAAAACCAGAGGCGAGCGGAGGCCACGCCCAGGCGGCTCACCATCTGGTGCACTAGGGTTTGAGCCAACTTGAGCAGGCCTTGCTCCCACACCTCCGGCTCCGCCGCTTCTGAAGCCTCTTGCGAAGAGAGCAGCACCAGTTCCTGAACGATTTGGTTGGCAGCCTGAAGCTGGATCAAGAAAGTGGAATCCGGATCGACAAAAGCCTGCAAAGGCATAGCAGCAAGCAATAGAAAAGTCAACTCCAACAGCCTGAACTCAGGCAACCACCTTCTGCACCGCCTCCAGCCGCCCCAAAGCCCAGCCCCGCCGCTGCAACAGCGCAAAAGAGGCCATCAAATCCGGCCCCTGCAGATCCCCTGTCAGGGCGGCCCGCAAGCTTTTCAGCAGCAGGCCCTTTTTCATCCCCTGGCTTTTGGCCACCTCTTCCACCAGCGGTTTTAGGCTGTCCGCGGAAACTGGCTGGGGCAACTCAGCAGCAGCCAACGTGGTGGCCATGGCGGCCATCGCTTCCGCCACCCCCGGCAGGCGCAACTGTTCCAGAGCCGGCAACGAGTAGCTGAGGGGCTCTTGAAACAAAAAGCGGCTCAGGGGAGGAGCCTCCGTCAGGCGGTCGATGCCCTCGGCGATTAGGCAGGCCACCTCTTCCAGCCAAGTGGGATCCGGCACGGATCCCAGGTCAAACCCCGCCGCCTGCCAAAAGGGTGTCAGCCGCTCCACCAATTCTGCCGGGGAGAGCTGCTTGATGTACTGGCTGTTGATCCAGTTGAGCTTGTCCCAATCAAAACGAGCGGCAGCCCGGTTGACCCGGTCGAAGTCAAACATCGTAGCCGCCTTTTCCAACGAGAAGATCTCTTCCCCATCGGGAGGCGACCAACTGAGCAAAGCCAAGTAATTCTTGAGAGCTTCCGGCAAGAAGCCCATCTGCTGAAACTCCGCCACCGAGGTCGCCCCATCCCGCTTGGAGAGCTTCTTCCCTTCTGGATTCAGGATCAGGGGAGAATGGGCAAACTGCGGCGGTTCATGACCCAGAGCGCGGTAGAGCAAGATCTGCTTAGGCGTGTTGCCGATATGGTCTTCGCCACGGATGACATGGGTGATGCCCATGTCGATGTCGTCCACCACCACTGCCAGGTTGTAGAGAGGGTAGCCATCCGCCCGCGCGATCACCATGTCTCCCCCCAAATCCTGGGTGTTCCAGGTAATGGGGCCGCGGATAAGATCCACCCACGACACCTCCAGGGGCTCCTCGATCTTGAAACGGATCACCGGCTGCCGACCCTCGGCTTCATAGGCCCGTCGCTGCTCCTCAGTGAGAAAGCGGTGGCGGTTATCGTAGCGGGGAGCCTTGCCGGCGGCCTTCTGCGCAGCGCGCATTGCTTCTAGCTCCACCTCGCTGACATAGCAGCGGTAAGCCAGCCCCTGGTCCAAAAGCTGCTGCACCACCGCTTGGTAGCGCGCGATGCGGTTGGACTGGTAGATGGGCCCCTCATCCCAATCCAGTCCCAGCCAGGCTAGCCCTGCTAAGATGTTGCGGGTGTAGCGGGGGGAAGAGCGCTCGCGGTCGGTGTCTTCGATGCGCAAAATGAACTGGCCACCGTGGCGGCGAGCGTAGAGCCAGTTAAACACCGCCGTCCGGGCGGTGCCGATGTGCAAGTTGCCAGTTGGGCTAGGGGCAAGGCGAACGCGAACACTCACAGGCAACGGTTCTCAAACAGTGCATCCCGATCCTAGTCGGCAGGGGGATCCCGTGTCATGTTGGGGGCTGCAACCGTTGTCAACCGAAGTCTTTCGGGTAGAATCCGCCTTAGCTGCCGGTCAAGAGGTAGGCTCCCCGGGGGTCAAGGTTGGTGGGCAACGCCCAGCTTCTGCTTTTTCCGGTGTTGAGGAACGAACTACAGTAGCGTAGGAGGAACTACAGCACATGCGTCTAACCCTGGCGATTGTTCTGGGCTGTCTAGCCGCCGGGATCCCGGCGGGGGCTGTTTTTGCCCAAATTGCCTATCCTTCTTACCCGGTGGGGGATGCCCTGGATGCGATCCTGCTGGATAGGGGCAGAGATGCGGATCCGGTGGTTTTCCCTGAAGAGGTAGTGCGCTCCCAGGCCCGGCGAACCACCGCCTTCTTCACCACTTTGCTGAACCAGCGCACCAACATCCCGCCCTTGCGCTCGCTGGATTTGCCCAGCCCCTACCAAGCCTCGGTCCGCACCCAGGCTGGCTATTACCGCGTTACCCAGACAGAGCCTGTTTTGGACGCCGAGCTCCTCCGCTAGGCAAGGCAGATACCCAGCCTGCATTGTGTAGAACCTCTACAAATTCGTGGTTTCGGCCAGGGGGCGTCGGGCCGAGAGGCTAAGATCGGCTTGTAGCGTGTTCAGGCTGCCTATGTCTGCCCGATCCAAAGTAGAAGCCCTCCCCAAGGGCATGGATCCCCGCCAGTTCACTGCAGCCGATGTGGCGGCCATTGCGGAGCGTCTGGAGCGCAACGAGTACCCCAACGTGTTCGACTGCCTGGAGGATTGGCACACCCTGCGGGCCATTGCCTTTTACTCTCCCGAGCTGGTGGCTCCTTATGCCCATCTGTTGGAGTGGGAAGTGGATGAAGACTAGAGCTGTCCTTGTAGCTCTGAGCTTTGCTTAGAAGGGATCCCCCTCCTCAACCAGAAGGGGGAGAAGAGCTTCCATCTAGCCCCTGTCTGCGAATAAGATAGCGCACTTCTTCGAGGAGAACGTTAAACCTCTGGTCATTCTCGATCTGACGCTGGTTGATGGCCTGGATAGCGCGTTCGTGCTCTTGTTGCAATGCAGTGAGAGTGATGAGAGCTTGAGTTACTTCCTCGGCCCATTCGGCCAAGTGTGCTAAGTCCGAGCGGGTCTCACGGACAACTTCCTGTAAGTCTCTCAAGCCTTGCGCTTGAGCCACGTTTTGCTCATAGCTTTCCCGAATGGCCTGGCGCAGCTGCTCGATTTCCCGGCTGCGAGCGGCGTTTTGCTCGCTCAGCTCGGCGTGGCTTTCCCGAATAGCCTGGCGTAGCTGCTCGATTTCTCGACTGCGGGCGGCGTTTTGCTCGCTCAGCTCGGCGTGGCTTTCCCGAATGGCCTGGCGCAGCTCTTGGATCTCGCGGCTGTTAGCAGCAGTTTGCTCGGCTGCCTGAGCTAGGAGTTGTTCTACTCGATCTAAGCGGTCTTGGCCGTTCATTCTGAAACCCTTGGATACCCACCGCGGGAACTACAAACCCATTCCTGCCAATGTGTCAATCACCTGCTCCAGGATCAGCGTGAGGTTGGGGTGAGAGGTTTCAAACAGTGCCAGCGCTTCCCCAATGCGAGCTTTGCGCCCTGGGTTTTGTTGGCCCTTGGTTGGGGATCCCAGCTCTGCCAGCACGGCTTCCACCTCCTGGCGGATGGCGGCAATGTGCTGCCGCTGCCTTTCATCCAAGCCGGAGGTTTTTTGCAGCTCAACATCCAGATCGTGCAGCAGTTGTCGCAGTTTTGATTCGGCCATTCTCAAAAAGACCTTAACAAATCAATAAATCAAGTTTTGACCACGCTGACTCGATCATACGTCCTATGGGCAGGAGCGGAGATCGCTCTTTTGGGGGTGGCTGAGGCGGCAAAGGTTAACTTTTGCAGCCAGGGATTCCAACCTTGGAGCAACTCTCATTAGGATGGCCAGTAGCCTTGCTGTCTATCCCTATGTCTGAGCTGGCATTGGCCCTGCTGGGGGCAGCAGTTGCCGTTGCCCTGTTCCTAGGAATTAGACAGGGCCAGGGGCTGTTGCAGCGGTGGGCAGCAACGCAACGTCTGGGTGAGGCTAGGGCACTGGTGGCTGGGGCTTTTGTCCAGCCAGATGGAAGAGCGGTGGGAGTAAGTTGGGGATGAAGCATGGAAGGGAGCAAGGGCTGGAAAAAAGAGCAGTTGGGATTCTTGAAGGGAATGCCCTGGCTGGCTTTGGGACTGGCGCTGGTCTTATTGGTGTGGAATGGGCTTGGCAGCAATGGAGGAGCGATGGCCAGTCCCGGTGAAGGATCCCGAACTTTGACGGTAACCGGCCAGGGATCTGTTGCGGTGGAAACCTCCATTGCGGTAATCCGGCTGGGGGTGGTGCTCCAAGGGGAGACGGCGCAATCGGTACAGCAACAGGTGGCCGAGCGCTCGGAGCGGCTGGTGAACCGCCTCAAGGAGCTGCAGGTGAGCGCCCTGCAGACCACCGGCATTTCCCTCTATCCCCAATACGACTACCAGCAGAGCCCACCCCGCCTGAGCGGGGTACAGGGGCAGAACAGCTTGCAATTTGAGGTGCCCATAGCCCGAGCCGGACAAGTGCTGGATGAAGCCGTGGCCGCCGGAGCTACCCAGGTGGAATCAGTCAGCTTCCGGGCCGACGAGGCCACCTTGCTGCAGGCGCGCAGCCGTGCCTTAAGGCAGGCTGTAGAAGATGCCCAACGTCAAGCCAACGATGTGTTGAGGGCCTTGAACCTGAGCAGCCGTTCCGTGGAGCGCATCCAAATTCACAGCGAGGGCTACATCGCGCCGCCAGTTCCTCTGGCAGGCATGGGTGGAGCGGAGTATGCTCGCCTACAGGCAGCCTCCACGCCAGTGGAGGGAGGACAACAAACCGTGCGCGCCCAAGTCACGCTCGAGATTCGTTTCTAGGTTCCTGTGGCGGCCATGAAGTCGCGTCGAACCCTGCCTTCCCTCTCGCTGGGGCAGAGAAGGATTCCCCCTGGGAGAGGGAGGAACGCCTAGAAGCCTCTTCCTCGGGTTGGGAATGACTACGAAACTTCAAAAATCTCAAAAAAATAACCCGGCAAAGTTAGGTAGTGGCTGCCAATCCCTACGTCTAGAATGGCGATGGAAAACCATTGGAAAGTTTGCTTTCCCGGATTTCCTTCTCATCTGGCTTTGGCTTGCCCGTGGATCCCAATTTGGAGAGCGCTGCTGCCACTGGTACGTCTGAAGGCCCTCAGGCAAGCTTGGGCGCTAGCAAAGGCGAAGCCAGCAGCTTGCGGGCCCATGTGCTGATCGTGGATGACAGCTACATGGTGGCGGAAATGCTCTCTAATTTTCTCGGCAAGCAGGGCTGTAGTATTTCCTATGCCCTGGATGGCCTTTCTGCCCTAGAACAAATCCGCCGCCGAACTCCAGATCTCATCATTGCCGACTGGGTCATGCCCGCTCTCGACGGCCTAGAGCTGTGCCGGCAGTTGCGGCAAGCGCCCGAATATGCCTGGGTGTACTACATCCTCATGACCGCCCGCGAGGGCAACGACAACATGGAGCGGGCTTTAGAAGCCGGAGCCGACGAGTTTCTTTCTAAGCCTTTTCAGGCGGCGGAGCTGCTGACGCGGGTGCGGGCAGGGCTGCGCATTGTGGAGAGCCGCCGCCAGCAATATCTGCTCCAGACTGGACAAAAACAAGTCTCATCTCCTTCTGGCTCGGTTGCTTTGGGCAATCGGCAGGATCTGGTTACTCGCCTGCCGTTGCGGGTGGCCCAAGCCCGTGCCCAATCGGATCCCCTCAGTTTGTTTGTGCTGCGCTTGGCCAACCTCGCTGCTCTGGGGCAAGGACTGGAGGCCGGCGGTCGGGCTGCTCTTCTCAAGCTGTTTACGGATCGCTTGGCCCACAATTTGCGAGAGGGGGATGATCTCTTTTGCTACGACGAGGGCCAGTTTATCGTGGTGCTGCCGGGGAGCACTCTGGCCGCTGCCCAGATCGCTGCCGAGCGCTGCTGCCAGCGGTTGATCCAGGATCCCTTTGTGGTGAATGGGCAAGCGCTGCCGGTGCAGCTTCAATTTGGGGCGGCCACGCTCACAGATAAGGACGATCCCAAGGGGGTGGCCCTGTTGCGACGGGCTGCCCAAGCCCTGCGAGACAGCAAAAATGTCCACACCTCGGTGGTGACTGCTCCCCATCCCATCCTCGTTTCCGACCGTGTCAGGGGGACGGAGTCTTCAGAGCTGCTGAAATCTCTGCAACGTCTGGAACAAGAAAATGCCAACCTGCGCCAGGAGTTGGAAACTCACCTCCGGCAGCTCGAAGAGTTGCGGCAACAAAACCAAGAGCTAAGCCAAAGGGTTGGCAGGCTTGGATCTGAAACCTCTGCAGCGGGATCCCGCTCTCAGAGGCCCTTGTGGATCCGCCGGCGGAAACCGCGGCGTCGTCTAAAGCGTCAACTGGGCCGCGGAAAATGGCGACTGCGCCGGTAAGTCCGATCCCCAAAGTTTGCCATCAGGTTGGCTTGAGCAGAATGGGTGGGGGAGAGGTGTAACAGCGATGTTCAATTCTATTCAGGGCCGAGGAGCAGGATCCGCTACCTGGAAGTCAGCAAGAAGGTGGTTTCTCGACAACATCGAGCTGATCCTGACAGCGGTGGGGATAGGCGTAATCCTGCTCAGCGGTTGGGTGGCCAGCCGCAGCGCTCTTTCCGTAGCAATGGCAACGGCAGTCAGCGCCACCGTGGTGGGGGTTATCCACGGCATTCTGTTCTGGCTGTTGCGGCGGCGGCAGCGCCGAGTGCGGCAGGAGGCCATCGGTCAGATTCGCGAAATGCTGGAGGATCTGGGCAAAAACCGGCTGCAAACCATCAAGATGAGCCTGTACATGGTGCAGGCGCGCCAACCAGATCAAGAAGAGCGCACCCGCCAAAGCTTTGACCGCGCCTACCAAATTCTGGGAGAGATCAGCAACTTAATCGATCACATTTCCGAGGAATCCCTGGCCAGTTGGCGGCAGCGCTACCGGCAAACTCTAGATCGCGTGGAGTCGGAATCTCGATAGCCGAGACTCGCAGACAATTTGGAGTTGGGATTGGAGTGGACAGGCGGATTTCGGGAAGCACACAGTTGCTGGGCCTGATCGGGGATCCGGTGGCCCACAGCCTATCCCCGGCGATGCACAACGCCGCTCTGGCGGCCATGGGAGAAGACTACTGCTATGTGCCCTTTCCGGTGGCGGCAGAGCGCTTAGCGGTGGCGGTGGCCGGCCTGGCGGCCATCGGCGTGCGGGGGTTTAATGTCACCATTCCCCACAAGCAGGCGATTCTGCCTTTGCTCAGCCAGGTGGAAGCGCGGGCGGCAGCGGTGGGAGCGGTGAACACGGTCTACGCCCTGCCGGAGGGAGGCTGGGGCGGCACCAACACCGATATCGACGGCTTTGTCCAGCCTTTGCTGGGCCTGGAGAAAGGGATCCCCACCCTGATCCTGGGATCCGGCGGGGCGGCGCGGGCGGCCATCCAGGGCTGTTTGGAGCTGGGGCTGGGGCCAGTGCGGGTGGCCGGGCGATCCCCTGAGAAGTTACGTGCCTTGCAACAGACCTGGCCGCAGGTGGAGACGCTGAGCTGGGCAGAACTGGATCGCCACCTGGCTGAGACGCGGCTTTTGGTCAACACCACCCCCGTGGGCATGCATAAGCCGGGATCCCTTGCTGAGCTGTCTCCCCTCAGCTGGGAGCAACTGCGCCTTCTGCCCGCCGGCGCCACTGTCTATGACTTGGTCTATGTGCCGAATCCCACACCGCTGCTGCGCATGGCTGCTGAGCTGGGCCACACCCCTATTGGCGGCCTGGAAATGTTGATCCACCAGGGGGCCAAAGCCCTCTCCCTCTGGCTGGGGGGCAAGCCCGTGCCGGTAGAGGTGATGCGGCAGGCGGCCCGGCAGCAGTTGGCCCAGATCGGGGATCCCAACTCCTAGTTGTCCTCTTGGCTGAGTCTTGAATTCAAACAGAGCCGTATTTTTTGCTACAAAGATAGGCTCCTCACTCTGTTGAAATCGGTAAACGATCGAGCTTCCTGCAATGTTATTCTCCGCGCTGAGAAGCCCACAGTCGTGCGAGAAGTTTCAGGACAACGGGCTCGAAGTTAAATGAGCTTGATTGAGCTTGTTCGAGCGGGAACAATTGCTTTTGATTTGCCGATCTTTAGAGGAGAAAGAGGATAGGATTGAAGCCATTCTCAGTAGAGGTTGAGAGTGTCGGGAGTGCTGAGGCAACGGTGGAAAAAATACGGGATCCGTTGGCTGGGGGGCGTGCTCGGCGCGCTGATACTCCTGGGATCCGGGATCGCCGCCCAGGCCCAATTCCTCTGGCCCGGCCATTCCGGGTTGCAGGGTAGGGGGGAACAGAGGGGATCCCTCGACGCCTTCTGCCGGCAGCCGCCTGAGGAAGTGGCGCGCAAGGCCCAACTGCGCCAGCGGGCCGCCCAGTCAGATGCCGCCCGAGCTGAATACAACCAAGTTTTGGCAGAACATCGCGCTGCCTTGATCGCCTGCCGTAGCCGCCGTTGGCCGCAAATCCAAGCCATTTGGGTGCGCTTGCATCCCTGCGATGCCAATCCGGGCGTGTTGGATCAGGTGTTTGACCAGGTGGTGAACCTGGGCTACAACCGCGTCTTTATCGAGACGTTTTACGATGGCCGCTCCATTTTGCCAGATGGTGGGGGCGGGATCTGGCCCAGCCTACAGCCCAACGCCGATTTGTTGGATTTGGCCCTCAAGGCGGCGCGACGGCGAGGGCTTTCGGCTTATGCCTGGGTGTTTTCCCTCAATTTTGGCTACAGCTACGGACAGCGACCGGATCGTCAGGCAGTCTTGGCCCGCAACGGCCGTGGCCTCACCACCGTCTTGGATCCGGCAACGGCCCTTCTGGAAGATTTGGGCAGCCCGGATGAGGTGTTTGTGGATCCCTTCCATCCCGTGGCGCGCCGGGATTTTGCCGAGCTGATCCGCCGCATCCTGCAGCGGCAGCCGGATGGGATCCTCTTCGACTACATTCGCTATCCCCGCGGCTCTGGGGGATCCAGCCTGGCAGCCACCGTCCGGGATCTCTGGATCCATGGGGAGGCGGCCCGGCAAGCCTACCTGGATTTGGCAGAAAACGCGGCAGGCCGAGCCTTGCTGGAGCGTTACCTCAGCCAGGGCTACGTGACAGTGGCGGATGTGCTCCACCTGGACGCCACCTATGGCGAAGAGCCCAAGTGGCGTCAGCCAGGGGATCCCAGGCCCAGCGCAAGCGGGGAGCGGCCGCTTTCTCCAGAGCTATGGGACGGGATGGCCCAAGGCAGAGCAGGCGGGAACGAAGATCTACATTCAAGCCTTGCAAACGAGGATTCCCAGCCGTCGGCGAATCCCACCCCCTCTCCGACACCCAGCGCCGCTTTCCGACAGGAGCGCTGGCAGCAGCAGCTCTGGCAGCTCAGCGTCGAGTTTGCCCGCTACGGGATCCTCGATTACCTACGGCAAGCTGCCCAACCGGCCCAAAGCCTTGGGATCCCGAGCGGAGCCGTCTTTTTCCCCGATGGCAATCAGGCGGTGGGAGAAGGGTTTGACGCTCGTCTCCAGCCCTGGGATCGCTTCGATCCCGGCATGGAGTGGCACCCAATGGCCTATGCCAAGTGCGAGGATGGCTCCTGTGTGGCGCAGCAGGTGGAGCAGGTCTTGGCCGTGGCCTCTCCCCAAACCTTTGTCTGCCCGGCCATTGCCGGCCTGTGGGGACAAGCGCAGCGAAAACGCCCCAGCCTGGAAGCCCAAATGGCAGAGCTGGCCCGCCGCTTCCCGCAGTTGCCCTGTGTGAGTCACTTTGCCCTCTCTTGGATCGAGCCGGAGCTGGAACGCAGCCGTCGCACTTGTCAACTCTGATGCCCATCTCAATCTATGAGCGCCGAACAATTCGAGCTGATTAACCGCTTGTTTCAACTCACGTTTCAAATCGGGGATCGCTTGGGATGTGAGTCTTCGGATCCTGCTCAGTTATTGCTGACCAGCCAACCTAGCCTGGAAGCAAGCCATCTATATTTCCCTTCCGATTACGTTTATGAGGCTCTGGATCCCGAAGTGTGGGCCAATCATGTGCTGAGGTGCCAGCTTTAGCCCAGATGGCCGATATTTTGCAACCTTACCTTTTCACCGGTGGCATCTATCGCCAAGACGAGGTTTCGTGGTGGATTTGCGCTTTTTGGATGGCTCAAGAGAGGCTAGGAACCAACGTGCTCTTGCGCGCCCACAGAGTCGAAACTTAGGCAGTTGATCCCCAAGTTCCCTCTCGTATTGAGATGGGGATCGGTGTTACTTAAAATCTACATCGACTCCGGCGCGCTCAGGCCGAGAATGCCGGTAAGCACGTTAAACAAAACCTGTCGCGTGGCCTGCACCAATTGAATGCGGGCTTGAGCCAAGAGGGGATCCTCTTTCAAAAGGGGCAAAATGCGGCAGTTGTCATAAAACTTGTTGAAATCGGCGGCAATCGCCTCGGCATAGCGGATGATCTTGTGGGGGGCGCGCTCTTCGGCAGCGGCGATCAGCTCATCGGGCAGGGCCAACAGGCGCAGCAACAGGGCCCGCTCTTCGGGTTCTTGGTAGGGCAGTTTTTGTTGCTCTGTCAAGGTAACTTTGTTAGTTAGCTCCACTTTTTCTTCTTCCTGAAGCCGCCGCAGCAGGGTACAGCAGCGGGCATGGCTGTAGTGGACATAGACCACCGGGTTGTCGAAAGTTTGCTTGACGGCCAAATCCAAATCGAAGTTGATGGGGCTGTCCATGCTGCTGCTGAGCAAAAACCAGCGGGCCGCATCCACCCCAACGCCAATTTCGGGATCGTCGATGAGATCGTTTAAGGAGACAAAATTGCCGGTGCGCTTGGACATGCGCACTTCGGTTTTCTCGCCGGTTTCCGGGTCGGTTTTGAACAATTTGACAAATTGTCCAATCAGGATCTCCAGCTTGACATCCGGGCTGAAGGCGCACACCGCCGCATGCAAGCGACCGATATAGCCGTGGTGATCCGAGCCGAGGATGTTGATGAGCCGTTGATAGCCCCGCCGCACTTTGTCGCGGTGGTAGGCAATGTCGGCGGCCAGGTAGGTAAAGGAGCCATCCGCCTTCTGCACCACCCGATCCTTGTCGTCGCCAAACTCTTGGGTTTTGAAATAGACGGCCTCTTCCGCTCCCGGCTTGGGATCCTCACCCCGCGGCGCCTTGGCCCTGTAGAGGAAGCCGCGCTCCTGCAGCTCCTGCAAAGCCTGTTGGATGGCGCTCAGGCCCGTCTGGGGATCCGGGGCGTGCAGGCGGCGCTCGCTAAACCAGTGGTCAAACTCGGTGCGCAACTGTTGCAAAGTCTGCTTTTGCCAAGCCAGCATCTCGGCGTAGGCAAAATCGGTGTACTCTTCCGGGGTGGTGGGCAGAGGGCGGATCCCGGCCTTAACTTGATCCAGCAGCCGCCGGGCGATATCGACCAAGTAGCTGCCGTGATAGGCGTCTTCCGGCAGAGCCACCTCTTCGCCCTGCAGTTGCCGCACCCGCACTTCTAGCGACTGGCCCAAGAGCCGCATCTGGTTGCCGGCATCGTTGATGTAGAACTCCCGCTCCACCTGGTGCCCCGTCCAGCGCAGCAGGTTGGCCAGCGTGGAGCCGACAGCAGCCCAGCGCCCGTGCCCCACGTGCAGGGGCCCCGTCGGGTTGGCGGAAACATACTCCAGCAGGATGCGCTCGGGATGGGGGGCAGCAGTTTTGCCGAAATCTTCCCCCAACCGCAACAGCTCTTGTAACCGCTCGGCCAAAAAGGAATCCCCCAGCCGGAAATTGAGGTACCCCCCCCCTGCTACCTCAGTTGCAATGCCCGGCAGATCCAGGTGTTTTTGCAGAGTCTGGGCGATCTGGGCCGGCGCCATGCGGCAGAGCTTGGCCATGCCCAGAGGAGTGGGACAGGCGTAGTCGCCGTAGCGGGGATCGCTGGGAATTTGGATCGTGGGAGCAACTCCTGCCGCCTGCTCCAGCGTCAGCGATCCCAGTTGCCCTGCCTCGGAGGCCCGTCGAATGCTCTCGGATACAGCGGCGGTGAGAAAGCGAACTAGCGAGGTGGAGAGGGGTTGGGTGGCCATGGCAGAGACCTTGCCGGAAAATTCAACCCAGAGAAGAGGCGTTTTTCGATTTTGACATACTTCCGCCTGGGCTAGGCCCCTCTACCAGAGCCACTCCTGCTGTAGCGCCAAGTTAGTATCAAGTTAGATGTCTAACAAAGTTACTGAAAAGCAGAGATCATTGCGCCTCATTAACCATAGTAAATTGTTCTTCAGTTCTTAGAGAGAAACCTTGAAAACGGCAGGTTCTGCGGCCATGGCTACGCTCAAGCCCAAAGCTGCTATCGATCCCAAAGAAAAGCTAAATAAGCCTGCGCAGGTTGGGGATCCCTTCTAACGTGGAGAAAATTGCTGGGGAGTTGCCTCTTGGAAACCTTTGTTTTGATCAAGCAAGTTCCCGATCCAAATGCCAAAGCCGGCATCAACAGCGATGGCACGATCGACCGGGCCAAGGCCAAGCGGATGCTCAACCCTTTCGATCGCTATGCGCTGGAAGCGGCCCTGCAAACCAAACGGCAACACGGGGCGAGGGTGACGGCAATTACCATGGGGCCGCCCCCGGCCATCGAGGTGCTCTACGAGGCCATTGCCCACGGCGTGGATCGGGGCATTTTGATGACCGACCGCCGCCTGGCCGCTTCGGATACCTTGGCCACCGCCTATACCCTGGCCCACACGGTTCGCTACGCCGGCCAGCCCGATGTCATCTTCTGCGGGCTCCAGACCACTGACGGCGACACGGCCCAGGTGGGGCCCCAGTTGGCCGAGCGGCTGGGGATCCCTCAGGTTACCTATTGCGAGGCCTTCGAGATCCGCGATGGGATGCTGGTGGCGCGGCGGGCCATCGAAGGGGGATCCCAAATCGTGATGGTGCCTCTGCCGGCCTTGGTCACGGTAGCCAATTCGGCGCGGCGTCTGGCCTATCCTACCCTGCGCGGTGTGCAGCGGGTGCAGCGGCTGATGCGGGATGAGGCGGCGCGGGCCGAGGCCATCCAGATCCTCAACCTGGACGATGTGGGGGCCGATCCAAAGCGCTGCGGCCTCCAGGGATCCCCGACCATCGTGGCCGCCACCGAAAAAGTAGGGGAAATCGGCGGCAACTGTCAGATCTTTCAAGGGCAGCCCGTGCCGCAACTGGTGAAGGAATTGGCTCAGGCACTTGACTTGAGCCTCTACCTGGCTACCCCAGAGGCTTTACCCTCTTTCCCCTTCCGCTAACTCCACCCTCTAAACCCATTCCTTAACTTCTCAGTTGCAGCCTGCCCAAAGGTGAGTTATCGCTAAGTTGCGGAAATCTGTATAGGAATTAACCAAACTTCCCAGCCTTTCTACTTTGATGAGGAGTCGTAAGCTCTATGGAGCACAAGCGGGTGTTGATCTTCGCCGAGCAGATCAAGGGTGAGTTGCAGCCCATCGGCCTGGAGCTGTTGGGAGCGGGGCGACGGCTGGCCGATAAGCTGGAAGCCACCCTGAGCGCCCTTGTCCTCGGGCACAACATCGCTCACCTGCCCCCAATCCTGATCGGCCATGGGGCGGATCAGGTCTTCGTTGCCGACCACCCCGAGCTGGCCGAATACCGCACCCTGCCCTACCGCCGCGTTATCCTGGACTTGATCAAAAGCTGGCCCCAGCCGCCCCACACCATCCTGCTGGGATCCACCACCACCGGTCGGGACTTGGCCCCCCGTCTGGCCGCCCACCTGGAAACCGGCCTGACCGCCGACTGCACCGAGCTCGACATCGGCCCCTTCGAGTACAGCAACAGCAAAGATCCCGGCAAGTCTGGCTTCTTCCCCGACTGCCTGTACGCCATTCGGCCCAGCTTTGGCGAGTCCCTCAAGGCCCGCATCCTCGGCCCCTGGAAAAACCCGCAGATGGCCACCGTGCGCCCCGGGGTGATGCAGCCGCTTCCCTGGGACGGATCCCGCCAAGGAGAAGTGATCCCGGTGCCGGTTAACTTGGAGCCGGAGGATCTCAAGCTGCAAATTGTGGAAACGGTGCGCAACCTCTCCCAGGCCGTCGATCTGACGCGGGCCAAAGTGATCGTTGCTGGCGGCTACGGGCTGGGATCGGCAGACGGCTTTGAGCTGATGCGCGAGCTGGCCGCCTGTTTCCCCAACAGCGCCGTCGGCTCCTCCCGCAAGGCTGTGGATGCCGGCTGGATCCCCTATGCCCACCAGGTGGGGCAAACTGGCAAGACCGTCCGCCCCCAGCTCTACATCGCCTGTGGTATCTCCGGGGCCATCCAACACCGCGTCGGCATGGACAAGTCCCAGACCATCATCGCCATCAACAAAGACAGCTCTGCCCCCATCTTCAAATTTGCCCACTACGGCATCGTGGGGGATCTCTACCAGGTGGTGCCCGAACTGATCCGGCAACTGCAGCAGATGCAGGAGAAAACCCAGGCGGACTCTCCTGCCCGGCCTTCGCCAACCCCCGCCCTGCAGATCCCTATCTTGCAGGGCCGCTAATCCTCCTGGGAAAGCACTTTAGTGCAGGGCCATGGTCAACAATCCCTGCTGTCCCAGCAACACCTCCCGCAACAGGGTAACCAGGCCCACCCACACTACAGGCGCCATGTCCACCCCCCCCAGGGGCGGGATCAGGCGGCGTGTCGGGCGCAGCAAAAACTCCGTCAGGCCGACCACTGGCGAATAGGGCAGCCGAGAGGTATCCAGTTGCGGATACCAGGATAAGAAGATGCGCAGCACAAACAGAACGGTGTAGAGCGCCAGCAGCGGGCCCAGCACCCAAGTGGTGAAAATCGGCAGCATTGCTTTTGCAACAATTGAGTTTCAGGGGAGGTTCTTCACCTATTCTGCTCCAAGGAAAGCCGCCTGTGCAGATCCATCGGCTTGCCTTCAAACCAGAAGTTAGTCCTTTGGTCGCTGAAAAGGGATCCCTGGATCCGCTTCTGGCCAGTTCCAACCTAAAAGCCCGAGGAACCCAGAAATCTTCAGGATTCAAAGTGGGTTATTTCCCCAAAAAGCTCCCCTTGTGGGATGGCAGCAAGAAGGCTAGCGTCATAATGGTCATATCTTGCTGACTGCAGGCAGGGATCCCATGCAGGGAAGATTACAAGAGATCGATATCCGAAGCATCCTTCAATTGATCGAGTTGGGCCAGCGCACCGGTGAGCTTTTCGTAGAGGCCAGACCCTCCATCTACTGGTTTGTCTTTTTCTTGAACGGGCGAATCATCTACGCCTCTGAAACCGAAGGCCACATCGCCCGCCTCAAAGACTACCTGCGCCGCTTCAAGCTGGAAGCCGCCCTAGACGAAGTTCAGATCCCTCCCAAAGCTGCGGTCAATGCCCCCGAATACAACCGCCTCTGGTCTTTGCTGGAAAACCACAAGCTCAACCCCAGCCAAGGCAAGCAAATCCTGCTGGGCATGGTGCGGGAAGTCCTCTTCGACCTGCTCAGCCTCCACCAGGGCTCCTTCATTTTCGAGGCTGGATCCCCCTTGGCCCCCCAACTGACCACCTTTCCTGTCACCCCTCTGCTCGCCGAGATGGTCACCCAGGTGCAGGAGTGGAAAAAGCTGCACCCCTACATCCAAGACCCCAACCAAGCCCCCACCATCGTCAACCCCCTGCCGCTCCAGCAAAACCTGCCCGCCCCCGTCTTCAAGGCGCTGAGCGAGTGGTCGGACGGCAAAACCAGCATTCGCCAAATGGGTCGCTACCTGGGCCGAGACACCCTGGTGGTAGCCAAAGCCATCTATCCCTATGTTCGTCAAGGGGCGATCCACCTCTCCGATCCCGTCCTGATCATCGAGCCCCAGCGCACTCGTCCCCTCAAACCCAGCGACAAGCCCGCCCACATCCTCTGCATCGACGACTCCATGGCCATCCAAAAAACCGTGGAGTTCATCTTGCAAAACGAGGGCTACCAGGTCACCACCATCGGCAACCCCCTCAAAGCCCTGGGACAGGTGTTTCTCCTCAACCCCGACATGATCCTCTGCGATGTGGCCATGCCCAAGTTGGATGGGTACGAGCTGTGCGCCATGTTGCGCAAATCCAGCCAGTTCCGCGAAACCCCCATGATCATGCTCACCGGCAAGGACGGCTTCACCGACCGGCTCAAGGCCCGCATGGCCGGGGCCAACGAGTTTCTGAGCAAGCCCTTTTCTGAGAGGGAATTGTTGACCGTCGTCGAATCTTATGTGGGCCCACCTCCCAAGCGGGGCGGTGGCGAATAAGCGGGGGGCCAGCCGAAATCCCTAAAAAATGTCGAGATTCGAGCCAAGCAAGCAGAGTACTGCAGAATACTGGACAGAAGAGGAACTTCACCAAACAATAGGAGGTAGCCCAACCAGCCTGGGGCTGCAAGGCCAGATGCAGCCAAAAGCGCTGAAAGACAGGATCCCACTTCAGGTAGCCGCCAGGGTTGACCGGACACGCGAAACACAGCAGGGGCGAGATGACCATGAGCAAAGTACTGGTGGTGGATGATAACCGTACCTATCTGGAGGCCATTTCCAGCCTGCTCTCCGAGAGCGGGTTGGAAGTCTCCACAGCCATGGACGGTGTGGAGGCGATGGACATCATTCGTCAGCAGAAGCCTGACGTGGTGGTGCTGGACATCGTCATGCCTGGCATGAACGGCTACGAAGTGTGCCGGGAAGTGAAGAAAGATGAAAGCACCAAGCACATCCGCATCGTCGTGTGTTCCACCAAAGATCAAGTCTTTGATATCGAGTGGGCCAAGCGCAATCAAGCCGATGCCTATGTAACCAAACCTTTCAAGCCTCAAGAGCTATTGGCTACTATCAAACAGCAGTTGCGGGAGATCAAGGAGACCAGCCAAAAATGAGTCGCGTTCTGGTGGTGGAAGACAGCCAATCCCAGCGGGAGATGATCGGCAAGTTGCTGCAGGAAAACGGCTTCGAGGTGATGACGGTGGAAGATGGCGTGGAAGCCGTAGAGGCGGTGAAGCAAAACAAGCCCGACCTGATCGTGCTGGACATCGTCATGCCGCGGATGAATGGCTACGAAGTGTGCCGTCTCCTCAAGGCCGATCCGCTCACCCAAAAAACCCCGATTGTCATGTGTTCTTCCAAAGGCGAAGAGTTCGACCGCTACTGGGGGCTCCGCCAGGGAGCAGATGCCTATATTGCCAAGCCTTTCCAGCCGCAGGAACTGGTGGGTACGATTAAGCAATTGCTGAGAGGCTAGGAACCGCCCATCCCGCCTCTATGCCTGCTGGCAGAGCCCAAAGGGGTTCCATGCCCTGGACAAGGGAGCGGCGGCCACCCCTCCACAAGACCATCGATACGGGGGAGCGTCATGCTAGGGGATCTGGATCTGTTGATGGGGGATGAGACCCAAGAATTGCAGGAAATGGAGGCTCCCGAAGGTGAGCTATTCCTGAAATTCAAGGTCGCCACCGGAGAAGAATTTGCCCTGCCGGCAGTATCGGTTGTAGAGGTGATGAGCATCGGCCCTGAGAAAATTACCCCCATGCCGAATGTCGCGCCAGTTCTGCTGGGCACTCTGAACTTGCGGGGCGAAATTATCTGGGTTGCGGATCTGGGGCAGTTTTTGGGGATCAGCCCGCCCCTCAACCTCGACCGCGCCGAGCTCCCTGTGGTGGCCGTGATGGATCAACCGGATTTGCTGATGGGCCTGGCTGTGGATTTAATTGTGGGCATGGAGTGGCTGAAGACGGAAGCGGTGCGGCCTGTTCTCGTGGCTCCTGAGTCGATAGCTCCCTTCTTGCGAGGGGAATGGGTGGTGCCCGCGACGGGAGCCCGCTTGCCGCTGCTGGATCAGTCAGCCATCCTGAGATCCGACCGTTGGGGTTGAGGAATGGCTAGCCGCAAGTTCGGCAGAAATGCGGAAATTCCAAAGCCATTCACAATGGAAAGAATGGAGCCGATCTTGTTCCCTAGAGATTGGCGCCCGGCCACCCGGCGAGTGTGGCCGTGCTGCCCCAATGGTCTGTGGAAAGAGGGCAAGAGCCCATTCTTTTTGGGAGCAAAGCAGCCAGTTGGGAGAGGTAACCTATCTGTAGCTTAACAATCTAAAGGGTTTAGGCGGGTTGGTGTTGGGGGAGTTCTGGGCATTTGGGTTGAAGTAGCAACAGAGGTAGCCAAGCAGGGAAGGGAGGATCCATGGTTTCGAGCGCAAACAATCAGAGAGACTTTACCGAGGCAATGGTCGCCTTTTGGCAGGGAGACTACGTCGAGGCAGTGCGGTTGTTCAACCAGGTAGCCGCTGCTCAGCCGCAGGATACTGCTGTCAAGTTGCTGCTGGCCTCGGCCCAGAAGCAAGCGGGGCAGTTGCTGGAAGCCCGCCATACCTACGATACCATCCTCAAGACGGCCAGCGATCCTGAGGAGCTGGAGTCGGCCCGCAGGGGCCTGGAGGAGCTGCTCCAGATGGCGCCGGAGCTGGCGGATGTTCCCTCTCCGGCGCAGGAAGACAAGCTCCAACCTCAAGGGGAGTTCCCACCTCAACCGGAGGAGGCGGATCCCTTTCCCCAGTTTGAGTTTGAGGCGATGAGGGAACAGGAGGCCGACCCCTTTGCTCAGGATCTCTTCTCGATGCGAAGCGACAGCTTTGCCGCCGATGAGATGACTTTTGGCGAGGAAGAAAGCTTTGCGGATCCTTTTGAGACAAGGCTAGAAATGGAGCCTGCGGATCCGTTTGCCTCCTCTCACCCGCTGCCCGCCAACCCTCAGGTAACGCCGCCAGCGGTTCCGGGAGAGACCGCTTTGCGAGCGGGCAGGGAGCAGCCTCAAACAGACCCAGTGGTCGATGACGATTTTGCCTTCCTTAGCGAGTTCGACCGGCAGCACCTGCAGGATCTAGACAGTGATTCTATTACGCAGTTGGCTGGCGACGCGGCTTTTCCCGAGGAGATGGGCTTCTCCCTACCCACTTTTGGGGAAGAGGAGGTGGGATCCCTGGATGAGGGCCTGCCGACGGAATTGGCCACCCCCATGAGCGAGCCGATCCCTGCCCCCGAAGAAGACACGGCCGGTCCTGGCCCTGCTCTTTTCGAGCTCAACGAGCTGGACAGTCTGGATCGCGAACTGGCCGGCATGGAGGGCGGCGAGGTGCCGGTCTTCTCTCCCGATGAGGGGGAGACGCAGGAGGCGGGCGGAACGGCTCGCAGCTCGCCTACAATCTCGATGCCCCTCCCAGGGGGCCAGGGAGCGGGGATGTTCGCTGGGATCGCCAACCGCCCGCTTGCCGATCGGCAGTTGGCCACAGCGCTGATCCAAGGAGCCGTGAGTTTGGCTGCCGGGTTGGCCATTGGCCTGGGGATCCCCGCCAATGGGGGAGCTCGCTTGCTTGCCGGGGTCATCGGGGGTGGAGTGATCGGCACGGGAGCCGGGGTTGTGCTGGGGGCCAGCAGTGCCAAACACATTCGCTCCACCGCTCAAGAGCTGGCCAGCCACTTTGCCGCCTTGGCCCAGGGGAATTACTCCGTCAGAGCAGAGGCGAGAGGGGATGACGAGTTGGGCCGCTTGGCCAACAGCTTTAACCAAATGGCTGCCGCCCTGGAGGCCCATTTTGCCGATCTGAGCCAGCGAGCTGCCGAGCAGGGACAGGCCAAGGAGGACTTACAACGCCAGGTCATTCGCCTGCTGGACGACGTCGAGGGGGCAGCCCGCGGGGACTTAACGGTGCGGGCGGAGGTCACTGCCGATGTGCTCGGCGCCGTCGCCGACTCTTTCAACCTGACCATTCGCAGCTTGCGGGACATCGTTGTCCAAGTGAAGCGGGCCGCCGCTGCCGTCAACGATGCGGCTTTGCAGAGCGAGAACTTTGCCCGCAGCCTCTCTGCCGATGCCTTGCGCCAGGCGGAGGAGATTTCCAACTCCCTCAACTCCATTCAGGAGATGACGGAATCAATTCAAGAGGTAGCCAGCAACGCCCGCGAGGCGGCCAACGTAACTGCTCAAGCCACGGAAGCAGCCGCCCGCGGCGGAGAAGCAGTGGATCGCACGGTGGCCAGCATCCTGGAAATTCGGGAAATGGCAGCAGAGACGACCCGCAAGGTGAAACGCTTGGCAGAATCCTCCCAAGAAATCTCCAAGATCGTGGCCTTGATTTCTCAAATTGCTTCGCGCACCAACCTGCTCGCCCTCAACGCCAGTATTGAGGCCGCCCGGGCGGGCGAGGCGGGACGGGGCTTTGCCATCGTGGCCGACGAGGTGCGACAACTGGCCGACCGGGCCGCCAAAGCCTCGAAGGAGATCGAGCAGATTGTGCTGCAGATCCAGTCGGAGACCAGCAACGTGATGACGGCCATGGAGGAGGGCACGCAGGTGGTGATCCAGGGGACGCGGCGGGCTGAGCAGGCCAAAAGCAGCCTAGACGAGATCATCGAGGTCAGCCGGCGGATCGATGGGCTGGTGCGGGCTATTTCTCAGGCTACCGTGCAGCAAACAGAAACCTCTCGCGCCGTGGCCCAGGTAATGCAATCAGTGGAGCTGACTGCCAACGAGACGTCCGAAGAGGCGCAGAAGGTAGCCAGCTCGCTGCAACAGTTGGTGAGCATCGCTCGCGAGCTGCAAGCTTCTGTCGGTCGCTTCCGGGTGGGGGATGAATGAGCAAATCTGCTCGGTTGGCGGGCATCCTAGGGACAAGCAAGGATCCCGATGGGAAGTTGCCGCACTTCAGGGACATCGGGATCCCTCTGTCCCAAAACAGAATCCGGGCATGGGAGAGCTTCCCCTGTCCGATCTGCTACTACTGATATGAGTACCTGTGGGCTGTAGGAGGAACCTCCTGCCATGAATGAAGAAGCACAAAAGCGGATCCTCGGTTATTTTATCGAAGAAGCCCGCGACCACTTGGCAACGATCGAGCAAGGGCTCCTCAGCCTGCGGGACAGCGTGAGCGATCCTGAGCTGATCAACGAGTTGTTCCGAGCTGCCCACTCCATCAAAGGCGGAGCGGCCATGCTGGCCCTCGCCAGCATTCAGCGGACTGCCCACCGCCTAGAGGATTTCTTCAACGTGTTTCGCTCTCGCCCGGGCGAAGTGCCGGTGGATCAGCACTTGGAGACGCTGCTGCTGCGAGTTTTTGATGGGTTGGCGGCGTTGTTGGACGAGCTGCAGAGCCCTCGCGGTCTCACCCAGGAGTTCAGCAACGCGACGCTGGCGGAACTGGAGCCGGTTTTTCAGGAGACTGAAAACTACATTCAGAGCCTTCTCGGCGCTGGCCCTGTCGCTAGCTCTGCTCCGGCTGCCCCCCCGCCGCCGGCGGCCCGCACCCTACAACAAGAGATGGCGGAAGTGGTGCCGCAGCAATTGCGGCAGATGTTGGAGCTGTTCAAGCGAGGGGATCAGCCGGGCATTCGCGAGCAGTTGCGGGAGGCAAATGCCGTTCTCAAGCAGATCGGGCAAGCCCATCATCTGGCGGGCTGGCAGCAGCTCACAGAAACCTTCGAGCAAGCCCTGGGCAACCCCGACGCCGATCTGCGAACGTTGGCGTTGGTCGCCCTGCGAGACTTGAAGCAGGGGCAGCAGCTTATCTTGGCGGGCAGGGCCGAAGAGGTGACGGCCTCGGCGGAATTGCAGCAATTGGCTCGCCCGGCGGCTCCCGCTCTGCCGCCGGATCCTTTGGAGGTGGTGGTTCACCAGCAGATCCCGGCCCTGTTGCGCCAGATGCTGGAGCTGTTCAAGCGTCCTGACGACCCGGCAACGCGGCCTGCCCTGCAAAGCTTGGCCCAATCGCTCCAGCAGGTGGGACAGGCCGAAGGTGTGGATCTGGGCGGCTGGACGGCCCTAGCCCGCCTGATTGGCGAGATCCTGGCAGATCCTGCCCAGGATTTGCGGCAACTGGCTCTGCCGGTTCTGAGAGATTTGAAACAGGCTCACCAAGCTCTGGCCAGCGGAGCAGCGCAGACCATCCAGCCCTCCGCTGAGTTGTTGGCCTTCCGCCCTGTGCTGCCGGCCCTTGAGGAGCCAGAGCCGCTCTTCCTCGAACCCGAGAGCACGCCTGCCCCAGCGGACTGGGCCGCTGCTGGGATCCCGGCAGAAGAATCCTCTGCCCCTGATGGGAGCCAAGAAGAACCTGAACCAGGAGAGGCGATCCCCGTCGAAGCAACCCTGCAAGCGGAGGAGGCGGCCTGGGATCTGCTGGCCGAACAGCCGCCGTCCACTTTGGAGATGGACAGCGTTCTGGCGGGCGAGGAGGGCCCAGGGCTGAGCTGGCCGGAGATGTCCACCGAGGCTTTGCCAGAGGAAGACTGGCAAGCAGCCGCCGACCTTGCCCAAGAGGGCGTCGCCGCGCCAGAAGAAGCCGCAGCAGCCCGCGGCTGGCTCCAGGATAGGCTGAGCTTTGGCTCAGGCGATTTCGACGCCCCTCCTTTGAGCCTGGAAGCAGAAGCCTCCGCCGCCTTTGACGAGCTGTTTGCCAACGCAGAGCAGCTATCCGATATTGAAGAGCCGCCGCCGGAGCTGATCCCTCCTTCCCCCGAGCCTTTTTCGCAGGCGCTTGAGGAGCTGAGCCCAGAAGAGGGGGGAGCGGAAACGGATTTGGCGGAGCTGTTTGCCGAAGTAATGGGCGAAGCGGCGGCAGAGCTGTCACCTGTCGAGCCTGCCGAGCTGACAGGAGCCGAGGAAACCAGCCAGGCCATCTGGGATGTCCCCGCCCAGGAGCGGGCGGCCCAAGTCGCTGCGGAAAGCCCCGAGGAAGCCTCGGCTGCAGACGAAGCTGCAAGTGTCGGAGTGGAAGCCTTGTTCGAGCTCGAGGAGCTGGCAGTAGAGAGCTCTCCTCTGCAGGAGCTGTCTCAGTTGCCTGACTTTGGGGCTGCTCCCGACAGCGGGCCGGAAGCGGATCTTTGGGCAGAGGAGCCGTCTCCGTCCCTCCAGCCTGGGGATGGGGAGGCGGCCGCAGACTTGTGGGCTGAGTTCCCCGCCGACATCTGGCCGGGGGACTTTTCTGTCCCCGATGAGACGGGATCCCTGACATCTTTGGACTCTGCGGCTGAAGGCGGCCTGGAGAGCCTTGTCTCGGCGGCGGATCAGGCTTGGTGGAGCCCAGAAGAAGCAGGCGAACCTTCCCCCTCTTTCGAGGTGGCTTCTCAACCCTCTTCTGACCTTGCCGACTCTGCCGCAGTCGAGCAACTGGAAGACCTTTTCGCCGAAGAATCTTCGCCCGGCGAACCTGCCGCTGCGGCGGAGAGCTTCTTGGCCCCTTCCGACAAGTCGACGGCGGCGGAAACCCCGGACTTGGGGGCCGAGCTGAGCCTAGCCGATCTCTTCGCCGGGGAGACGCTGGAGGATGCCCCGGGCACGGGGGATGCGGCACAGGCCCAGGACTGGGCTCTTTTGGAGAACCTCTTCCCGGTTCAGGAAGAAGCTCTCTATCCTGAGGGCCAGCCCGCGGAGGCCTTCGACCGCCTCGAGGCTCTATTTGCCGAGGAGCCCGCTACCGAAGCACTGAGCTTAGAAACCAGCGGATCCCTCTCGGCCATGGATGGCGAGGTGGATTTGGATGAGTTGAGCCGGTTCTTTGCAGAAGGGGAGGCTGCCCAGGAAGCGATCCCCTCAGATCTGGCCACTTTCCTGGGCGAGGCAGAGGCTTTGCAAGGGAGCAGTCTGGAGGGAGTGACTCTGCCTGAGCCAGAACCACTTGTAGCTGCAGCAGAGCAAGGCGGAGCTTCCCAGCCAGCAGAGGACGATCTGGCCAGCCAACTGGAAAGCCTGTTCGCGGAGGATGAGCTCTTGGCTGCCCAGAGCGCGACTGTTTCCCCAGATGAGACACAGCCTTTGGAGGAAGAAGCGCCGGAAGCCTCTCCTGCCCCAAGTTTGGACGATTTGGCCGCCCTTTTCGATGCCGCCGAACCAGCGGTGCCCCCTGAGCTAGAGGAGGTCATCGCTCCCATTGTGGGATCCCCTACAGCCGTGAGCGGCGAGGTCGCCGACGATTTCGCAGCCCAACTGGAATCCCTCCTAGGCGATCTCGAGGTCGCCCCCCAAGTCTCTGCAGCAGCGCCGGCGCCTTCTCCGCCCGCTGTCGCCGCCCCAGCAACAGCCGCCCCCACGGCACCGGCTACCCCAACAGCACCGACCACACGGCGATCTGCCCTCAGCAATCCTGTAATGCGGGTGGAGGTGCGCCACCTCGACTCCATCAACAACTTGGTGGGAGAGCTGGTGGTCATCCGCAACAGCATGGAGCAAAACCAAACTCGCCTGCGCCAGTTTCTGGATGGCCTATTGGGCCGGGTGCAACAGCTAGGGGAGCTGGGCCAGCGCATGCGGGATCAGTACGACCGCTCGTTGCTAGAAGCGGCGCTGTTCTCCAGCCGCAGCAGCGCGGCAACGGTGGGGTTTGGTCGGAACGGCGAGGAATCCCCTCGGGGACGGGTGGGTCATTCCATAGGCCAAGAGTTCGACAAGTTGGAGATGGATCAGTTTACGGCCTTCCACACGCTGGCTCAGGAGATCATTGAGCTCATCGTGCGGGTGCGCGAGTCTTCTTCCGACATCGAGTTTGCGGTGGACGAGGCAGAGCAGATCACCCGCCAATTCCGCCAGGTCACCACCCAACTGCAAGAAGGCCTGAACCGGGCGCGCATGGTGCCCTTCTCGCAAATTGCCGACCGGCTGCCCCGCGCCGTCCGTGACCTCTCCATCAAAACGGGCAAACAGGCCAGCCTGGTGGTGGAAGGCCGCGACACCCTCATCGACAAGGCCATCCTGGAAGAGCTTTCCGACCCGATGACCCACCTGGTGAACAATGCCCTGGTGCACGGGATCGAGCCCCCTGAGGAGCGGCGCCGCTTGGGCAAGCCCCCTGAAGGCAAGATCACCGTCAAAGCTTTCTACCAGGGCAACCAGACAATCATCGTCGTCGCCGACGACGGTGCCGGCATCCCGGTGGAGAAAATCAAGGCCAAGGCGCAAAGGCTGGGGCTGCTGTCAGAGCAGGCAACCGAAGAAGAAGTGTTCAACGTCCTCTTCCACCCCGGCTTTAGCGTTCGCGAGGCCAGCGAGGTGGACGATCTGGCCGGGCGGGGGGTTGGCTTGGACGTGGTGCGCCGCAACATCACCGATCTGCGCGGCAGCATCCAAGTGGATTCCGTGCGCGGCAAGGGCACCACCTTCACCATCCGCCTGCCGCTTACCCTGAGCATTTCCAAGGCAATGGTGTGTGTCAGCGACAAAGCCCTGATCGCCTTCCCCCTCGACGGTGTGGAGGAGATGCTGGATGTTCCCGTCGACGAGGTGCAGCCGGATGAACAAGGGCGGCCCTCCATTCCCTGGCGGGATCAACGCCTTCCCTTCCAGCCCCTCTCGAATCTGTTGTCCTACAGCCGCAGCCACAGCCGCAGCCGCTCAGAGGTCTACAGCATCGCCCAAGAGGAGGGCATCCTGCCCATCGTCGTCCTGCAAAGTGCCGGCCAGTACGTTGCCCTGCAGGTGGACAGCTTTGTGGAAGAGCAGGAAATCGTGATCAAGCAATTGCGCGGGCCTGTGCCCAAACCACCTGGCATTTCTGGGGCAACGGTGCTGGGCAATGGTCGCGTGCTGCCAATTGCTGACGTCCTTGAACTGGTAGATATGGCCCAAGGCCGCCGTCGCGATCTCAGCCGCCTCTGGGCGGAGCGTCGCGCTGCGGAGCCACGTGCCGAGGAAACCCATCAAACCACGGTGCTCATTGTGGACGACTCGATTGCAGTGCGGGAACTGCTCTCCATGTCCTTTCAAAAGGTGGGCTACCGGGTGGAGCAAGCCCGCGATGGCCAGGACGCCTGGGAAAAGCTTCGCGGTGGCTTGCGCTGCGATCTCATCTTTTGCGACATCGAGATGCCGCGCATGGACGGCTTGGAGTTGCTCTCCCGCATACGGGCAGACAGCAACCTCAGGCATATTCCAGTAGCTATGCTCACCTCACGGGGGGCAGAACGGCACCGGCAGACAGCCCGCGAGCTGGGAGCCACTGCCTACTTCACCAAGCCCTACTTGGAGGAAGAGCTGTTCAGCGCTGCCGCTCGCATGTTGCAAGGGGAGCAGTTGTTGGCACCCAACCCCACTTCCTGAACTGGCGACGCCAGGGGCGCCCAGATGGAGGCACCAAGCTAAGGGATCCCACTCTGGCGCCAGGATCGCCAAAGGGTTTGACTCCAGAGGGGGCTGGAAGGCGTAGGATATTGACCTGTTGTCCTCGGAGAGAAGTGGCGATGCGCCTGACTGTCTGTGCTCTCATCCTGGCTGGTGGGTTTGTCCTGGGCAATCCCTGGCTTGCCAGGGAGCTGGGGCTAGAGGCAACTGCTCATGAGAACAAGGGGGGGCTCTCAATCCAGAGAGCTCATCGGCTAGGCCTAGGCCCTGCCGACGAATCCTTCGAACTGCGGTTTCTGGATGCGATGATCCTCCACCACGAGGGAGCGGTGAGCATGGCCACAGAAGCCCTGCAAAAATCCCGGCGGCGGGAAATTCGTCAGTTGGCCAGGGCCATTGGGGTCGCCCAAAGCCAAGAAATCAAGCAGATGCAAGACTGGCGGCTGAGCTGGTACCCGCTAGCTCCCCAGGAGCCCGTCATGTGGCATGAAGAGATGGGCCACCAGATGGCCATGACTCCAGAAATGATCTCGGCTATGCGCATGGATACCGACCTGGGAGCCGCTGACCCTGAGTTCGATCTGCGCTTCCTGCAAGCAATGATCCAGCACCACGAAGGAGCCCTGGTCATGGCTAGAGAGGCTCTGGAAAAATCCAAGTGCCCCGAGATTCGGCAACTGGCAACAGCCATTGTCACTACCCAGCAAGCGGAGATTGAGCAAATGCGGGCCTGGCAAAAGCGGTGGTATCCGCGCTAGGGCCGCTGGGATCGTTTGCAGGCCTCAGCAGGCTCTGTAAAGATGATGGGATGCGAGCAAGGCCGGCTCTTGCGGCTGCCCGCAGCACTCAGAGGATTCCCCTGCATTGCCAATGGCCCTAGAGCTGCCCTCCTTCCCTCAACACCCGGCTTTGCTCCCACCGCTTCGCCCAGAGTGGAGATCCCGCTGGCTGGCGGGGCTGGCCGTTTTGCTGCTGTGTTTGGGATCCCCCAACCGCTGGCTGCACTGGTTTCCGGGAGCGCTGCTGGGCCTAGCGCCTCTGTTTTACCTTTGCGAACAGCAACAGGGTTGGAGGCAGTGGCGTTTGGCCTATGGCCTCTGGTTTTGCGTGTGCCTGTACGCCTTCTGGGTGGATCCCTTCTCGCTTCAAGTGCTCAGCGCCTGGGAGATCCTGGGAGGAGCAGTGGTGGCTCCCCTGATCCCTCTGTTTTTCACAACAGCCACGGTCTTGAGCTTGGCGCTGAGCCGGCCCCTCCCCCCCTGGGCACGTCCCCTGGGCCTGGCCACGGTCTGGACAGGCCTGGATGGGCTGCTGGGCCTGCTCTGGTGGCCGATCCCCTTTCATTGGGGATCCCTGCTCTTTGACTGGCCCCTGGGGATCCAAATTGCCGATCTCACCGGGATCTGGGGAGTGACCTTTTTTGCCGTGTTCGTCAATGGCGTGGTTTGGCAGTTGGCCGAGCAGCTCCGCTGCCAATGGAGGGCAGAGGGATCCTGCTCGGGGGCCGAGAACCCGGATATCCGGCGCACGCTGGCCTGCGGCTTAGGTCTGGGGGGGCTGGTCTTGGCCTATGGCAGCCTGCGGCTGGCCTACTTTGATGTTTTAGCGGCGGCGGAAGGGGATCCCAGCTTTCGCGTGGGGACGGTGCAGCAGGTGGCCTGGTTGGAAGCCGATCGCAGTTGGGAGTACCGCAGCCAGCGCTACCGGGAGTTGCACCAGCTTTCGGCCCAGGCGGTGGCCGAGGGGGCGCAGTTGGTGATCTGGCCGGAAGGAGCCTTGCGGGCCCGGTTGCTGAACACCCCCCTGCAACCCCATGTGATCGAGCCAATGCGAGCCATCCTCCCCCCAGAAGGGGCTTTGATTACGGGGGCCACGGAGCCGGATCCCCGCACAGCCCACCTGCCGGAGGAGGAGCAGCGATTTTTCAACACCGCCCTCTTCTTCAACGCCCAAGGCCAAGTGCTGGATTGGTTTGGCAAGCAGTGGATCTTCCCCTATTTTGAGTCGGGGCGCTACGCGCCCTCCCCAGATGGCTATCGGCCGCTGGCGGGAGGGGAGCTGTTTGGGCCTTTGGGGGTGATGATCTGCTTGGAGAGTGTATTGCCCGCCCCCAGCCGAACTCTGACCCGCAATGGAGCAGAGTCGTTGATCGTGATCTCCGACGATAGCTGGTTTGGCAACAGCCACTGGCCCATGCTCCACGGCCGGCTTTCGGTTTTCCGGGCGGTCGAAAACCGGCGCAGCGTGGTCTTTGTCAACAACACCGGCGGCAACCTGGTGGTGGATCCCTCAGGTCGACTCCAGCAGGTGGGCCCGATTTTTCAGCGCGGAGTGGTGACTGGAGAGGTCAGGCGGCAATCCCAGGTAACCTTCTACACGCGCACAGGCGACTGGCTGGCCTGGTTAACCTTAGGTCTTTCTCTAGGATTGACGGCCTGGGGATCCCGAGCAGGGCAAGGATGCGCTAAGATTGGTGAGCATCAATAGTCTAAGTCAGCTTTCCCGTCCCGCGTTCCCAGTTTGCGCTGCTGAACTGGCTGAACAAAGGGATGCGGAATTGCTTACCCTTGCTGATGTAGCTCAGTCGGTAGAGCAGCTCACTCGTAATGAGCAGGTCATCGGTTCGAGTCCGATCATCAGCTTTGGAGCCTTGTCCGGCCCTCACGGGGCTACTGACCTAGGCTGGCCTAGCGCGGGGATCCCCTCTCCCAGGAGGGGGACATGAAGAGCGTAGCCAGTTGGTCGGGGCTTCGCCTTATGCTGAGAAGTATGGCCATTTCCCCGGCAGCGGTTTTTGGCAATGGCAACCCCCTTCTCTTGGCCCTATCGCACCCCAGGGATCCCGGACTCCGCCTTTGAGCGGATCCCGGGGATCCCGATGAGCCCCCGCGAGGTACGCGTGCTGGTGCTGAGCCAGTTGCGCCTGGGAGAAGACCACTGCCTATGGGATATCGGCGCCGGGACAGGCACCATCGCCATCGAAGCGGCCATTCTCTGCCCCCGCGCTCGCGTGATTGCCATTGAGCGCGATGCCGAGGTGGTCAGCTTGATCGAGAGCAACTGCGAGAAATTCGGCCTCAACAACGTGCAAGTAATCCAGGGCACCGCCCCCGATTGCTTGCATCAGCTCTCTCCGCCCCCCGATCGCATCTGTATCGAAGGTGGCCATCCCCTACGGGAGATCCTGGAGGCCTCCTGGAACCATCTCAAACCCAACGGCAGGATTGTGGCGACCACCAACTCTCTGGAGGGGCTCTACGGCCTCTCTGCCGGGCTGGCTGCCGTGCGAGCTCATCATGTGGAGGTGATCCAATCAGCTGTGAACCGCCTGGAACACCGCGGTCGCAGCCAACTGTTGCTGCCTCTGGATCCCACCTTTGTGTTAAGCGGGGAAAAATCCAGCTAAATCTTGTAAGAAATCCGTTTATATTTTTTGCAAATCCCTTCGCAAAGTAATGGGCTCAAGAAAATTGGGCTAGCCCAAGCCCTCTTTGGAGATCGGCAAAGCACAAACCTTAAGCTATGCCGATATTTCTAGATTGCAGACTTTCATTTGCCCTTATACCAGAGACAGAGAGCTGCGGATCCCAGGGCCATGGATGAATTGCAACACCCCTTTCCCGAATCACGAGAAGTGAGGCTGCGACAACTGCTAATTCGAGAGCGCTGGCCGGAAATGCTGAAGGGCTGCCGGGCCTGCATCCATTGGGACGACTTCAAGCGACCCGAATGCTGCGGCGACTGCGGCATTGGCGATCGCCGCAGACAAGAAGCAGAAAACCAGCCCAGCAAATCTTCAGGCATTTAGCCTGGGCAGATTCTCCCCATCGGGAGCCGATTCTAGTAGTTATTTTTGCCCAGCAATTTCTACCTTAGGCTCATCAAAACGCCGGAGAGAGGAACTTCTTGGGGAGGCAGTAGAGGCACCTCTACTTTCGCCACTTCCTGCTCGTAAATGCCCAGCTGGCGAGCGGCAGCCGTCGAAATATCCAGATCTCGACCGCGAACAAAAGGGCCCCGAGCCAGAACATCCACCACCACTCTAGGCCTGGGATCCTCAGAATTGGTCAAAGTCTCCCAAAAACGTGTCCGGGAATACACTGATGAGCCCCACGGATCCCAGGTTCCGCAGAGGGATCTTTCGGCTGAAGTCAGTGGGCTTGGGTTGGGGCAATGCTCCCAGAAGCCGGCGCGGCTCCTCAAGGGCGAGGGGATCCCGGAGAAATGCAAACCACTGTATCAATTTCTACATAGTTCTCTACATTCCGCAGTCTTCGTTAGGGGCTGAGCTAGAGTGTTTCCAGCAGGCTCCTGGGGTGGGCTGCCTTTTCAGGAGGCCAAGTGCCGCGACTGATCGCATCAGCGGGCTGGAGGCACTTGGTTAGCAATTGGCAGGAGTAGCGATGCCAGCATCGCAACGGCAAGCTAGGCGCGAGAACAGCCTGGCCAAGCTTCGCAAGGAACGCCGGAGGGCAAGCAGAGGATCTAGGCCCAGCGGCCCAAAACATGTTACAGGTTCTCCCCCAGCCTGAAACCTCCGTAGGGGCGAGGGGGCGTACACAGAAGAGCTTACAGCCGTGTTGGTACCTATGTTTGCCGTGGATGGGAAAACCCCCCTGATGTTAATCAAACCCAGCCCCGCCAGACGGTGGGTAGCAAGCGGCGAAGCCACACTCCCCTGGCAGCGAGGTGAGCGGGGCGTGCGGCTGAAAGCAACCAATCGAGTGAGTTTGCAGGAGGTCGCTCCTGGCAAGCAGCTATGGCAAAATGCCAACCTAGGGTATTGCAAGTTTTTAACGTTCAACGGTTGGAGGGCACGGCTCCTAACAGCGCCGTGTAATGGTGTGTGATGAAAGTCGGAGATCGAGTGCGGGTGCGTACCAGCGTGATCGTCTATCACCACCCGGAACATCGCAATCAACCTTTTGACCTCAAAGGTATGGAGGGAGAAGTGACGGCTGTGATCCAAGACTGGAACGGCCGCCCGATCAGCGCTAATTTTCCCTTTCAGGTGCAGTTTGGGAATAAGTTCCGCGCCCACCTCCAGGCCGACGAGCTGGAGGTGATCGAGGCGAGCCCTTCCTCCGAGCCTGCGGCCTAGGTGAGACCCAGCAGGGTACGGTTGGTTTCCAGAATCGGCTGGATCAAAGCAAACTCCGCGGGGGTGAGGTACTTGGCTATCACCTCTTGCAAGAAGCGGTAGGTAGCCTCACAACTGCGCTGGGTGCGGAAGGCCCGCATCAAGGTCTGAAACCAGTAGAGAAATCGCTCCTTGTAGCGCTGCTCATCGTCTAGGAGCATGGCCAAAGCCGAGAGGCGCAAAACCCGCACGGTGTCGGCTCTCCATTTGTTGCGGAAATCCTCCACCCCTCGCATGAGCAAGTAGGGATCCAGAGCGCGCAGCTTCGCCTCCACCTCGCCGACAATCTGGGCTTCCGCCGCTTGGATTTTGCGATAGGCGCCCAGGCGCAGCTCAAAGGAGGCCAGGTAGCTCTCCATGAACTGCATCTCCTCATCTCTGAGGTAGCGTCCGTCGGCAGCCAGGCTCAGTTGGCGCAGTTGAGTCAGCATGGGGATTCCCTAGAAAACCAAGGAGAGAGGGGGAGTGCGGCCCTTTCGCCCCCGATCCTAGCCGCAAGCCCGTTGACAAAAGTGCGCGATCCTGCGGATCTTCGGCTATTCTCCCCGGCCTCTCAGCCGGGTTAATATTAATTAATAGTCTATCGTTGCAAGAATCCACTCGACCCCAGATGCCATCTGTGAGTTCGATAAAAAGCACCCTTTGGGAGGAAACGCTTCCGTGAGTCAGAAAGGTAAAAACAAAAAATGGAGAAGCGCCGGATTGTACGCGTTGCTGGCCATTGTCTTGATCTCGCTGGCCACAACCTTCTTCGGCACCCGTCCGGCTGAGCGTCTGGAGATCAGCTACTCCGACCTGATGAGCCGCATAGAACGGGGCGAGGTCAGCAAAGTCTTGGTCGAGATCGCCCCCGATGGTCGCCAAATTGCCATTGCCGAGGCGGAAATCAACAACCGCGCCACCCAAGTGCTGGTCAACCTGCCTCCCCTCACCCCCGAGTTTGAGAACACCTTGCTTGCGCAAGGGGTGGAGCTGGCGGTGCGCCCGGTTCAGGAGGAGGGTCTGCTGGGGCGCATCCTCAGCACCTTCTTCCTGCCCGTCTTGCTGCTGCTTGGCCTGTTTTTCCTGTTGCGCCGAGCCCAAAACGGCCCTGGCAGCCAGGCGCTCAACTTTGGCAAGTCGAGGGCAAGGGTGCAGATGGAGCCGAAAACTCAGGTTACCTTCAACGATGTGGCTGGTGTTGACCAGGCCAAGTTGGAGCTGGCCGAGGTGGTGGACTTTTTGAAAAACCCCGAGCGGTACAACGCTCTGGGCGCCAGGATCCCGCGCGGGGTGTTGCTGGTCGGCCCCCCAGGTACAGGTAAAACCCTGTTGGCCCGCGCTGTGGCCGGAGAGGCGGGTGTGCCCTTCTTCTCCATTTCTGGCTCTGAGTTTGTGGAGATGTTTGTTGGAGTGGGGGCCTCGCGGGTGCGGGATCTGTTCGAGCAGGCCAAGCAAAATGCCCCCTGTATTGTCTTCATCGACGAAATCGATGCCGTGGGTCGGCAGCGGGGAGCCGGCCTAGGAGGTGGCAACGACGAGCGGGAGCAAACCCTGAACCAGTTGCTGACCGAGATGGACGGCTTTGAGGGCAACTCCGGCATCATCGTTATCGCCGCCACCAACCGCCCCGATGTGTTGGATGCAGCGCTGCTGCGGCCCGGTCGCTTTGACCGCCAAGTGACGGTGGATCGCCCCGACTTCCAGGGCCGCCTGGAGATCCTCAAGGTGCATGCCCGCGGCAAAACCTTGGCCGCCGATGTG
Organism: Synechococcus sp. W60.3; assembly: GCF_047502615.1. Taxonomy (NCBI): domain Bacteria; kingdom Bacillati; phylum Cyanobacteriota; class Cyanophyceae; order Synechococcales; family Synechococcaceae; genus Synechococcus; species Synechococcus sp. W60.3. The sequence continues at coordinate 100,574 of NZ_JANSHJ010000003.1, forward strand.
GATCTGGAGAAATTGGCCCGCCGCACCCCTGGGTTTACCGGCGCAGACCTGGCCAACCTACTCAACGAAGCGGCCATCTTGGCGGCCCGCCGCAACCTCACCGAGATCTCGATGGACGAGATCAACGACGCCGTGGATCGGGTGTTGGCTGGCCCAGAGAAGAAGGATCGCCTCATGAGCGAGCGGCGCAAGGAGCTGGTGGCCTACCACGAGGCAGGACACGCCCTGGTGGGATCCCTCTTGCCCAACTACGATCCCATTCAAAAGGTCAGCATCATTCCCCGCGGCCAGGCGGGCGGCCTCACCTGGTTCATGCCCAGCGATGATGACATGGGCCTGACCACCCGTGCCCACTTGAAAAACATGATGACCGTCGCCCTGGGGGGTCGGGTGGCAGAGGAGGTGGTCTATGGCGAGGCGGAGGTGACCACGGGGGCAGCCAGCGACCTACAGCAGGTGGCCCGCATTGCCCGCAACATGGTCACCCGCTTTGGCATGAGCGACCGCCTGGGCAACGTGGCCCTGGGACGCCAGTATGCCAATATCTTCCTAGGCCGTGAGATCGCTGCAGAGCGGGATTTCTCCGAGGAGACGGCGGCCCTCATCGACGAAGAGGTGCGACGTCTGGTGAATGAGGCCTACCAACGGGCCACTTACCTGATCCGGGAAAACCGCGCCCTCTTGGATCGCATCGCCCGCCGCTTGGTGGAGGCCGAAACCATTGATGGGGAAGAGCTGCAAGCGATCATCGACAGCTCGGAGGTGGTGATGCTACCGCCTGAGGAGGAGCCGGAGCCGCTGACCTTCCCGATAACCCTCAACGCTAGTGCCTAGTCTCCATGGACACAGGCCAGGGATCCCTGCCTTTTCGCCTGAGGAGGGCGGGGATCCCGATTTTTGCATGATGATAACTATCTCCCCTCTCCCAGAGAGAGGTTGGGGGTGGTCGCGTCGGCGGCGCGGCGCGCTTGGGCCATCCCTCAGGGAGAAGGGCTGGGTTGAGGGAGGCTAACTTAGCTAACGACGGCCGAGCCCGACAAGATGCGACTCACCTCCGTTTCGATAGGCTGGGGCTCATACATTTTCAGGACGTACTCAGCCACCATGCGGTCGGTGTTGAAGACCGGGTTGAGGGTGCGGATTGCTTCTTTCATGCGAGCAATCCAGCGGCGCGGGATCCCTTTTTCATCCCGGTCGTAGAACATAGGGATAATCTCGTATTCCAACACATCGTAGAGGGAGCTGGCGTCCAGATCGTCTTGGGCGGCTGGATCCAGACCTTCGATTTCTTGGCCGATGGCCCAGCCATTGCGACCGTTGTAGCCTTCGGGCCACCAGCCGTCCAAAACGGAGAGGTTGAGCCCCCCGTTGAAGCCCACTTTTTGGCCGGAGGTGCCGGAGGCCTCCAGAGGACGCCGCGGGTTGTTCAGCCAAAGATCCACCCCTTGGACCAAATTGCGGCTGACGTAGGCATCGTAATTCTCAATAAAGGCGACCCGGTGAGCCACCTCAGGCCGATTCGACCATTCCACCACCCGTTGGATCAGGCGCTTGCCTTCTTCATCTCGCGGGTGAGCCTTGCCGGCAAAGATAATCTGCACAGGGTACTCTTTGTTGGTGAAGATGCGGGTCACTCGCTCGAGATCGCGCAGGATTAGATCTCCTCGCTTGTAGGTGCTGAAGCGGCGGGCAAACCCAATCGTCAGGATCTTGGGATCCAACAACTGGTTGACGGCCTGGAGACGTTCGTTGCTTTCGCCGCGGTTGCGCCGCGCCCGCAACACCCGGTGGCGGGTAAAAGACACCAACCGCTCCCGCAGGGCTTCCTTGCGCCGCCACAGCTCCTCATCGGGAATTTCTTCCACCTTGGCCCACAGCTCCGGATCCGACACCCGCTCCGGCCAGTCGGGACCCAGGTATTGGTCGTAGAGGTTCCAGAAGAGGGGGGCAACCCAGGTGCGGGCGTGAACCCCGTTGGTAATGGAGCCGATGGGCACCTCCTCCACCGACCGCTCTGGGTAGAGCACATGCCACATTTGGCGAGAGACGCGCCCATGTAACTTGCTCACCCCGTTGGCTGCACGTGCGTAGCGCAAAGCCAGCACCGTCATATTGAAGCGCTCCCAGGGATCCCCGCCGCGCCGCGCCCCCAGAGCCAAAAATTGCTCCCGCGTCAAGCCCAGTTGCGGCCAGAAAGAGGCAAAGAACGCATCCATCTCGTTGGGGCTGAAAGCATCGTGCCCAGCCGGCACCGGCGTGTGAGTGGTGAAGACACACTTTTCCCGCACCTTGGCCTCTGCCGCCTCAAAGGGCGTACCCCGTGCCACCTCCTCCCGCAGCAGCTCCAAAGTCAAGAAGGCAGCATGCCCCTCGTTCATGTGATAGACCATGGGATCCAGGCCCAACTGGCGCAGCAGGCGCACCCCCCCAATGCCGAGGATACACTCCTGGGCAATGCGCGTATCGGTGCTGCCGCCGTAGAGATGGGCAGTAATCCAGCGGTCGATGGGATCATTCTCCGGCAGGTTGGTATCCAGCAGGAAGAGGGGCACCCGCCCCACGTCCACCCGCCAGGCGCGTGCCTTCACCAGCCGCTGCCGCATTGCCACTTCCACCAACAGAGGGCTGCCATCTGGCTGCCGCACCAACGTCAGAGGCAGCGCGTCAAACTCGCAATCTTCGTACAGCTCCCCTTGCCAGCCGCTGAGATCCAGGCGCTGCTGGAAATAGCCTTGGCGGTAGAGCAATCCCACGCCCACCAGCGGCACCCCCAGATCGGAGGCGGATTTGAGGTGATCGGCAGCCAGCATGCCCAGGCCCCCGGAGTAGATGGGCAAAGACTCGTGCAGGCCGTACTCAGCGCAGAAATAGGCAATAGGACGCTGCCAGTCGTAGGTCTTCATGGTGCGCTTGGCCCAGGTATCCTCAGCCGCCATGTACTGCCGATAGGCCTGCACCATGCGATTGAGGGTGTTGAGGTAGTTGACGTCAGTAGCCAAGGCCGCCAAGCGCAAGTAAGAAACCTCCTCCAGCATGCGCACCGGGTTGTGAGAGGTTTTTTCCCACAGGGCGGGATCCATTTCCCGGAAAATGGTGAGGTGATCGGGGTTCCACATCCACCAATAGTTACGGGCGATCTCGCACAGGGGCGTGAGCGCCTCCGGCAGCACCGGGCAACGTTCGGGAAAAGCGGGGGCTAAAGTGGCAAGGGACATAGGACAGATACCTGGGGTTGAAGCTATAGGCCGGAAAAAGAAGCGGCAGAGGTTAATCGTGCCTGGTAAACGTTTCTAATTTTTTATTATTGAGCCAACTTTGAGAATTCTGGCAGGACGATTCAGGATCTCTACAAAATTTGCAGCAGCTCCAAGCCAGATTTCCTCAGTCTTTTCCCAGATCTTGCAACAACAATGGCCACCGGCAGTTCGGTTTTCAATCTCAGAGAAGGCTGCTGATCGATCTGCGGCCTGTCTGAAGAGACGGTGCTGCATCGGAGTTAACAGAGTTTCCAGAATTGCCACTGACTCCTGATCCCGGCAGGGCAATCTAAACTGCCACAAGCTCGGCAAAGCTTTAGCTGCCTTCGCTACCAAATGGCCTTTTTCGATAGGAGCTCCGACTGAGCCTAGCGTCCCTCCACCACGGCCAAGCTGGTGTTGCGGTAGTAGTGGCTGAGGATCTGTTGGTAGGAATAGTTTTGGCTGGCCAGGGCGGCAGCTCCCCATTGGCTCATGCCCACCCCGTGCCCGTAGCCGCGCCCTTGGATTTGGAAGAAAGCGGGAAAGTTTGCCCCAGCAGGGGTCAGGCTGGCGGTGGTGGCCGCCTCCCCTCGTGGGCTGATGGCGATCATCGTGCTGCGCAACCCCAGAGCCCGCCGGAATTCGCTGCCGCTGACGTCTTTGCTGCCTTGGGATCCCACTAGGCGCAGGGTGATGGCCCGTCCCCAGGGAGAGCTGCGCAGGATCTCAATGGAGCGGATGGCCCCGATCCCGCCGGCCAACTGCTGGAGCTGTTGGGCAGGAATGGTAGCCGTCCAGCTAAACACCGGCGAGTGGTGATCGAAATCGGGCACCCCCTGCAAGTATGGCCGCGACTCCAGCCAAACATTGCCGGCATCGTCTGTGTGGCCGCCGCCGGAGGAGTGGAAAACGGCGTTGATCAACTGCCCCTGGTGGACGAGAACCTGGCCGGCAGTCTCGCGGGCTGCTGCCTGGGTGCGGTTGGATTCGGCAGCCACCCCTTTGTAAACCTGCCAATCAATCCCACTCCCCAAGTCAAAAGGCTGCTGGGAGCGACGACTGCGATGGTAGAGGGCATAGGTGCGGGAGGCCACGGCTTGGGCTTTGAGGGCCTCCATCGGGAAGCGGTGCCCCATCTCGCTGCCCACCACGCTGGAAACGTAGTCCTCCAAACCAACTTGATTGATGGCGATCACTCCACTTTCGCCGGGGATCAGCTCCACCCAGCCGCGGTACCAGTTCTGGTCGATGAACACCAACCCATCGGGGGTGGTGGGCTGTAGGTAAAGGCGTTCTCCCTGCTGGCCGGCCAAACTGACCGCCGAGCCTATCCGGCTGGCCTGCAGCGGCTGCATGGCCGGAACTTCGGCCAGCGGTTGTCCCTGGGCATCCAGCAGGCGGGCCGGGGCAGAGCTGCCGAGCCTGACCTGCGGCTTGTTGACGGCAATCCCCACCCGCAGCAGCACCCGCGCCTGCACCGGAAAGGCCAAGCAGAGCCAAGCCCAAACCAGAAGGCCGATCCCCCTAAGCCAAGCCGAGGGCAGCGGGGACACAACCGGAGAAGAAAAGAGAGCTACACTCACACGTCACTCCTCTGGGAAAGACCACCCAAGAGCAACGGATCCCTGTCCGCCGATAAACCACTTCGGAGGAGGGATCCAGAAGGAAACTGCGATCCTGCGGTGAGGATTGCCCAACCAACCCCTCAAGCGACCGACCAACCAAAGCGCTCCCGCCTTCAAAGAGCTTTGCCTTCGAGGCCGCGGCCGGATCCCAGCCAGCTGCTCGCGCTGGCGGGCCGGGGGCCTTCCGATATGACAGTATCAAAAACCGCTTGCCGATGCACGACCTCAACCCGGCCTTTTTGTCGCCCAAGTTCCCCGTCAGGTTGCCAGAGGGATCCCCCGCCGGCGGCTAAACCACTGCTGCAACAGGCGACGACACTCGGCCTCGCAAACTCCGCCGATGACCTCTGGGCAATGGAAGCTGGCGGCAGAAGCGGGCAGGTTGAGCACGCTGCGCAGCGCGCCGGCCTTGGGATCGTCGGCGCCGTAGATCACCTGAGCCAGCCGCGATTGGCTGATCGCCCCCGCGCACATGGGGCAGGGCTCCAGGGTCACGTACAGCCGACAGCCCTGCAACTGCCAGTCGCCCAGGCGCTGCCCCGCCTGCCGTAGGGCCAAAATCTCCGCGTGGGCCGTAGGATCCCGATCCCGTTCCCGCCGGTTGCTGCTTAGGGCCAACAGCTCTTCCCCCGGCCCCACCACCAGAGCCGCCACCGGCACCTCGCCCGCTTCTCCCGCCCGCTCGGCTTCTTGCAGGGCCAACTGCATCCAGGCGCGGTGGCGTTGCCATGGATCCCGCTCCGGCGGTGCTGAGGAAGGGAGGTGAGCTAGATTCCCGGTCATCGCTAGGCTCTTGAGCCCTGTCTTTGCCCGCAAGATTTGCTAAGTTAAGCACATATCCCCTAAACAGCTAAAAGAAGAATAGGCCAAAGTAAACCGGGTCTGCTTGCGCAGGTGGGTAGCGCCGGTCTGCCTGAGCTTCCTCAGTGCAGTGTTTTTGGGGCAATACGGCTGAGCTCTGGGAGGGATCATGACACGGCTTCTACGGCAAACATTTCTGGCGATGGCTTTGTTTGGCGGAGGCATTGCCTATGGGGTCTGGTTGTCCTCGCCAAGGGGGCAAGCATGGCTGCAGCAAACTCCCCTTGCCACTTGGTCGCAGCGGGCTGGAGAGGGGGTGGGATCCCTTCTGCCTTGGTCTGAGTCCCCTCCTGAGTCTGCCTCTCCTGCCTATGCCGTGCGGCCTTCCAATTTCATTGCCGCCGTTGCCCAAAAGGTGGGACCGGCGGTGGTGCGCATCGACGCCACCCGCACCGTGGCCAGCCCTATTGATCCCGAGCTGTTCAACCAGCCCCTGTTCCGCCGCTTCTTTGGGGGCCAAATCCCCCAACTGCCGCAAGAGTTTCAGCAGGAGGGCACCGGATCCGGATTCATCATCGATCCCAATGGCCTCATTCTCACCAATGCCCACGTGGTGGAAGGCAGCGAGCGGGTGAGGGTGCATCTGCTGGATGGGCGCACCTTCGAAGGCAAAGTCAAAGGCTCAGACCCGGTAACCGACATCGCCGTGATCCAGATCGAGGGCGAAAATCTGCCCACGGTTACCTTGGGCAACTCCGACCAGGTGCGGCCAGGAGATTGGGCCATCGCCATCGGCAACCCGCTGGGCCTGGACAACACGGTAACGGCGGGGATCATCAGCGCCGTCGGGCGTTCCTCCGGGCAGATTGGGGCCACCAACAAGCGGGTGACGTTCCTGCAAACGGATGCGGCCATCAATCCCGGCAACTCGGGCGGCCCGCTGCTGGACGCAGAAGGTCGCGTCATTGGGGTGAATACGGCCATTTTCCAGCGGGCTCAGGGTGTTGGCTTTGCCATTCCCATCAACCGCGCCATGGAAATTGCCGAGCAACTGATCCGCAATGGCCGGGTGGAGCATGCCTTCTTGGGCATCCGCATGATTACCCTCAACCCCGATTTGGTGGAGCGCCTCAACCGGGACCCGGGCCGATCCACCACGCTGACAGTGCAAGAGGGGGTGTTGATCGGGCAGGTAATTCCGGGATCGCCGGCTGAGCAAGCTGGCCTGCGGGAAGGGGACGTCATTGTTGAGATTGACGGCCAACCTATTCGCGATGCCGAGCAGGTGCAGCAGTTGGTGGATGCCGCCGGTGTGGGCAAGACGCTGACGCTGCGGGTCATCCGCGACGGCCAGGCGCGCACCTTCCAGGTGAAGACGGGGGTGCTGCCGGTGGGCTCTTGAGCAGGCAGGCTGGGATCCCGATCCCTACCTTATTCTCAGCAAGCTCCCCTCCAAAGACTTGGAGTCGTTTTAAACTAGGTGAAAACACTCTGCCGCCATCCAAGCGCTCCGCGCCGCTGGCGCGTTTGCGACAGCCCTGCCTACCAATAACGACGTAGAGAAACGTTTCGTTGCTATTTGAAATGACCACAATCCCTGGGGCGATAGAGCCACCGCTGTGCCCGACAGGGGGTCTGCCCGGCAACGAGTAGTTTTACGTGCCGTCCGTTGTTGATCCCCGTGACAGAATAGCCCTAGAGGCGGGGAGCGAGATCGCGTATGGCTTGGGCAGTTGGCGAAGAATTGCAGGGGGGGCGCTACCGCATCGAGGCCGTTTTGGGGGAAGGGGGCTTCGGCATTACCTACCGCGCCTGGGACAGCGTCCGTGCTGAGGATGTGGTTATCAAGGTCTTAAAGGACAGCATCCGCGAGGATCCCGACTATCCTCGCTTCCAGCAAAACTTCATGAACGAGGCGCTGCAACTGGCCCGCTGCCGCCACCCCCACGTGGTGAAGGTGGAAGAGGTGATCTGGGAGCAGGAGCGTTGGTGCATTGTGATGGAGTACATCCGTGGCCAGACGCTGCACCAGCTTTTGCGGCAAAAGGGGCCGCTGCCCCTGCCGGAGGCCCTGCGCCTGACGCGAGAGGTGGGATCCGCCCTCATGGCCCTGCACGAACAGGGGATCCTGCACCGCGATGTGAAGCCGGCCAACATCCTGGTGCGGGAGGGATCCGGGCAAGCGGTGTTGATCGACTTTGGCCTGGCGCGGGCCTACGCCCAAGGTTTGATCCAGCGCCATACCTCCTACGGCACCGATGGCTACGCCCCCCTGGAGCAGTACGACAGCCTGCGCCGCCGCGGCGCCTTCACCGATGTCTATGCCTTGGCCGCCACCCTCTACACCCTGCTGACGGGGATAGTGCCCTTGTGCGCGCCGGTGCGGGCCACAGGCCGGCAGTTGGATCCCCCCCGCAGCCTTAACCCCAGCATTCCTGAAGAGGTGGAGGCCGCCATCCTCAAAGGGATGGCTCTCCACCCCGAAGAGCGCCCACAAACCATGGCCGAGTGGCTGGCCCTGCTGCCGGGAGCGGCCTCTCAAGAAGAGAAGAAGCCGCTGACCTTTGAGCCCGCCATCCGCACTCAAGATCTGCGGCAACTGGAGCGGCTTCTGGCCCCGCAACCCCAAGATGAGCTGGAACAGCTCCTGGCCCAGCACTCGGCAGAAGAGCTGGAGCAAATGGTGGCGCCCCCTACCCCTGCCACGACAAAGAAAAAAGAGGGGGCATCCGGATCCCTGGTTTCTCCCGAAGTTTGTCTAGAGGGACAGGGATCCCTGACCGCTACTCTCCCCTGGTCAGACTGGGTGGGAGAAGCGGCTCCTGCCCTACAAGGGCTGTGGGATCGGCTGCGGGCTGGCCAGTGGGGGGAAGCCGATCGCTGGACGACGGCTTTGATGCTCAAACTCAGTGGGCGCTCCCAGGTAGGCTTTTTCGACCCCAAGGATGTTGAGGCTTTCCCGTGCCCTATGTTGCGGCTCATCGACCAACTCTGGATGCAGGCCAGCCATGGGCGCTTTGGCTTTACTGTCCAGAAGCAGCTCTGGCAGGAGTGTGACTCGGAGGGAAGAGGAGGGCTTCGTTCGAGATCTTTCTCCGCCTTGCCCCGCGAAGAGTGCATGGGAGAAAGAGTCGGCTGGTGGGTGCAGGGCCGCTGGCTGGGGTACGAGGAGCTTAAAACCAACCTGGAAGCGCCCAAGGGCCATCTGCCAGTGGGCTTTTTCTGGGGCTACTCAGGAGGAGTGCGCGCGGCCCTACTGATGCTAGATCGAGCGGTGCTGAAAAAGTTCAAAGCTTGCCTGTAAATAGAGCATCCCTCTTGGGGAGAAGGGCTGGGGGGTAAGGCAACAGGTGCACTTTGGCTAGCTACATGGAGTAGCGCTCCCGCTAGAGGAAATGAGAGGGCCAGCTTCCCGTCGTAGGCAAACTCTGCTATGGTCAGGGGACAGCAGGTGTAGCTGTCATGGCAAGCTGGCAGGGGCTTAGACTGCATGGCTGCTGAGAGGTCTTCCGCTAGCACCGGCGCCTGCTTGCGGACTGCGGCTGCCGTTTTGGAAGTCGGCAGGGAAGAGGCATCCCCCAAAGCAGACACATTGGGATAGCGGGGGTGTTCCGCGCCCACTTGTCCACCTCCACCCATCCTCCAGGGGCGGCCAAGAGGCTGCGCTTGACGCTTGCCTCAGGGTTCGAGAGAGCCGCTGGGGGAGCGTCTTGCTGGGAAGGGGCAGACGGCATCCGCTAGGCTGTCAGAGAGAAGGGCGGGAAGCCCCTCCTACTGTTGTGTTGTGGTGGCTCACCGATCATGGCAAGATCTTCCTCTCCCGAGCCGCTCTCGGTCATTGCCTGGCATGCTCTGCCAGAGGAGCAAGCCATCCAGAAACTTTTCGGAGAGGAGCTGTCTTTGGCAGGGCTGTTGGAAAAGGGCCTCTCTCAAGCCCAGGTGGCCCGGCGGCAGCAGCAATATGGCCCCAATGAGCTGAAGGCCAAGGCAGCTACCCCCGCATGGGTCAAGTTTCTGCAGCAGTTTAACCAGTCGCTGCTCTACATCCTGATGGTGGCCGGGGCGATCAAGGCGTTCCTAGGCTCCTGGCGCAACGCCATCGTAATCTGGGCGGTGGTGGTGATCAACGCTCTCATCAGCTACATCCAAGAGTCCAAGGCGGAGGAGGCGATTGCCGCCCTGGCCAAGTCGGTGGTGACGGAAGTAACGGTGATGCGGGAGGGGCAGAAAGTGCGGGTGCCCTCGCGGGAGCTGGTGCCGGGGGATGTGGTGCTCTTGAGCTCGGGAGACAGGGTGCCTGCCGACCTGCGCCTGGTAAGCGTGCGCAACTTGCAGGTGGACGAATCGGCCCTCACGGGAGAGTCGGTGCCGGTGGAAAAACGGCTGGGATCCCTCCCCGAAGACACGCCGTTGGCCGACCGCCAGAACATGGCCTATGCCGGCAGCTTCGTCACCTTTGGCCAAGGGGCGGGGGTGGTGGTGGCCATCGGCAACCAGACCCAAACAGGCCGCATCTCCAAGCTGATCGAGGAAGGGGGATCCCTGCAAACTCCGCTGACGCGCAAGTTTGAGGCGTTCAGCCTGACCTTGCTGAAAATTATCCTCACCTTGGCTGCGCTTACTTTTCTGGTGGGGCTGGTGCAGGGCCAAGCGGCAGCGACTGTCTTTGAGGCGGCGGTGGCGCTGGCGGTGAGTGCTATCCCCGAAGGGTTGCCGGCGGTAGTTACCGTAACCCTGGCCATTGGGGTTTCCCGTATGGCCCGACGCCATGCCATTATCCGCAAGTTGCCGGCGGTAGAAACTCTAGGCAGCGCCACGGTGATTTGCTCGGACAAAACCGGCACCCTTACAGAAAACCAGATGACGGTGCAGGCCATCTACGCCGGCTCCCAGCTCTACCGGGTTACCGGCAGCGGCTACAGCCCCCAGGGCCAGATCCTGTTCCAGGCGGCTGATTCCCCCATCTAAATTCATCAATTGCCTGCTCTTGAGGCTTGCCTCGTAGCTGGCTGCCTCTGCAACGACACCCGCCTCCAACCCAAGGACAAGGGCCAGTGGGAAGTTGTAGGGGATCCGACCGAGGCGGCTCTGCTTGTGGCGGCTCAGAAAGGGGGCTTGGATCGAGAAGATCTGCAGCGCTGCCGCCCTCGCCTAGATACCCTCCCCTTTGAATCCCAGTTTCAGTACATGGCTACCTTACACAGATTGGGGCCGGAGGAGCATTGCATTGACGTCAAGGGATCCGCAGAAGCTCTCTTGCCGCGCTGCTGCAGCCAGATGGGATCCCAAGGGGAGATCCAGCCCTTGGAGGCAGAGCCGATTCGCCAGCAGGTGGAGGCCTTGGCGCGGCAGGGGCTGCGAGTTCTGGCCTTTGCCCAAAAAACCGTCCCTAGCAGCCAAACTCAGGTGGATCACTCAGATCTAGAGGAAGGGCTGATTTTCTTGGGCTTGCAGGGGATGATTGATCCGCCGCGGCCGGAGGCCATTGCCGCCGTGCGCGCCTGCCAGAGCGCCGGGATCCAGGTGAAGATGATTACCGGCGACCATGTGCTCACCGCCCAAGCCATTGCCGAGCAGATGGGCCTGGGGGGTGGCAAACCGGTGAAAGCCTACAGCGGCCGGGATCTGGAGCAGCTCGGCCCAGAGGAGTTTGTTACCGCCGCCAACGAGGGATCTGTCTTTGCGCGGGTGGCCCCGGAGCAAAAGCTGCGCCTGGTGGAAGCTCTGCAGTCCCAGGGCCATATCGTGGCCATGACTGGCGATGGAGTTAACGACGCCCCGGCCTTGAAGCAGGCGGACGTGGGGATCGCCATGGGAAGGGGTGGCACCGAAGTGGCCAAAGCCGCCGCCGACATGATCTTGACCGATGACAACTTTGCCTCCATCGAGGCCGCCGTCGAAGAGGGGCGCACCGTTTACAACAACCTGCTCAAGGCCATCGCCTTCATCCTGCCGGTGAACGGAGGGGAGTCAATGACCCTTCTCCTCAGCGTCCTCCTCAACCGCGAGCTGCCCATTTTGGCCATCCAGGTGTTGTGGCTCAACATGATCAACTCCATCACCATGACAGTGCCCCTCTCCTTTGAGCCCAGCACGGGGCGGGAGATGACCCAACCACCGCGGGATCCCAACGCCAATTTGCTTTCTCCCCGGCTGCTGCAGCGCATTCTGCTGGTTTCAGCCTTTAACTGGCTCTTGATCTTCGGGGTTTTTGAATACATCGAACAAACCACCGGCAACCTCAACCTGGCCCGCAGCATGGCCATTCAGGCGCTGGTGATTGGGCGCATCTTCTACTTGCTCAGCCTCAGCCAGGCTATCCCTACCCTCTTGGGCCGCGGGCGCGCCAGCCAGTTGGAACGCCACGAACGCCTGATGGATGTGGCGGCTATCACCATCGGCATTGGAGCGGCCATCCTGCTGCAGATCCTCTTCAGCCAATGGAGCCTGTTCAACGCTTTCTTCGACACGGCACCGCTAGCTTGGGAGCAGTGGGGCTTCTGCTTGGTGGTGAGCCTGCCCATGATTGGGGTGGCAGCACTGGCCAACCGGCTAGATCCGGGAGGAGTCTCGCTGGCCCGCTCCCGCTAGCTGGCTCTTTCCAACTCCAGAGGAGACCAAGGGGGTGCCTTCAGCAGGCTTGGCGGGATCCCTGTTGGGGAAAAGCTAAACGCCGCTTCTATATCCGAGAGGCCTTTCGGAGGGCGCAGCGGTGTCTGGATTTTTGCCCGCAGGGATCCAAAGGAGCTTCCCCACAATTCTCCGCTGCTGGAGCAGTGGTGGGTTTGGCCATCTTCGACTGCGCTTAGCGGTTGACCTGGGGGATGAGGAGTTGCCGCAAGGCTTCTTTGAGGTGGGGATATTGGAAGGTGAACCCCAGCTGCAGCGCGGCTTGGGGGATCACCTTCTGCCCCGTTAGAACCACCTGAGCTGCTTCGCCCAGCAGCAGTTCTAAGGCTAGGGCTGGTACCGGCAGCCACGAGGGGCGGGCCAAAACTTGTCCCAAAGTGCGGCAGAACTCTTCCATTGGCACTGGGTTAGGGGCAGTGGCGTTGAAGACGCCGGATCCCTGTTGCAGCAGGAAGCAGACTAGACTCACCCAGTCGTCGCGGTGGATCCAGGAGACCCACTGCTTGCCAGAGCCAATGGGGCCGCCGAGGAAAAACTGAAAGGGGGCAAGCATTTGGGCCAGCGCTCCCCCATCGGGCCCCAACACGATCCCGGTGCGCAGGATGGCCAGGCGGATCCCCAGCTCCTCAGCCGGGCGGGCAGCTGCTTCCCACGCCTGACAGACTTCTGCCAAAAAGCCCTGGCCAGGGGGATCTGCCTCTGTCAGGGGCTCCCCTTCCGGGCGAGGCCCGTAGTAGCCCACCGCCGAGCTGCTGATCAGCACCTGGGGCTTCTGGCCAAGGGAGGCGAGGGCTTGGACAAGGGCCTGGGTGGTCTCCACGCGGCTGCGGCGGATCTCTCTTTTCTTAGCTTCTGTCCAGCGGGAAGAAGCCAGGGGCTCTCCGGCCAAGTTGACAACTGCCTCGTACCCTTCCAGAGCTGAGGCCCAGCTTTGCGGTTGATAGGGATCGTACCCCAGCAGCTTGAGGTTGGAGGAGGCTCCCAGAACGCGGCGGGCCTGCTCAGGGCGGCGGCTCAAAACCAACACCTCATCTCCTCGCTCCAGCAGGTGGGCCACCAAGCGGCGCCCGATAAAGCCACTCCCACCCGTAACCGCTATGCGCATAGGCGGATCCCGACTCCTTGCATTCCCCCTGTCGAACCTCTAGCCTAGCGCGTCTGCGGTTTACCCCGCCTCCGCCGCGCTGAGTTGGCGCAGAAAAGACAGAAAAGTCGTGGGCCAGCCCCTGACATGCTCGGAAAAATCGGCTTCAATAAGCCCTAGCTGCGCTTCCTGGTAGCAGCGGTGGCTCTTTACCTCCTTATGGCACCCAAGTCTGCTTCCCGCACTCTGGCTCGCTCCTTGCCTCTACAGGTGGAGCAAGTTGCTGGGCCTAGACTGCGCCTTTCCAGTCGCTCCCAGGGATCCTTAGCTCGGGTGCGGGGGCAGGGAACGCTAGCTGCCAACCGACGGACGATCCCTGTCCGGCCTTCTAGAACCTCGCCCCGACTGCGGAGACGGCCAGAGCCTCAAGCTTGGGAACTGCTCTGTCGCATCGGAGTGAATCTCCTGTTTACGGCGGCTGCCCTGGGCGGTCTGTACCGCCTTTTGCCTGTACAACTAGCCCAGCATCACCGTCTAAAGGTTTTGGAGCAGAACCTCGAAGTCCTCTCAGCGCGAATCTCGCGACTGCGGGAGGAGTTGGATCGCGGCATGGATCCCTTGCAGCAGCAGGCCCTCATCAAGGAACGCCTCAACCGAGTGCCGCCGGATCAAATCCAGGTGCGCCTGGTGGATCCCAGCGACCTAGTAGCCGACGCGGAGAAAAAGGCACCCCCCACCTGGATTGGACAATCTCCCCAGTTGTCCAGAAGGCCCTAGCTAGGACTGTTGCAGCAGCAGGGCCGCCTCTTTGGCAAAGTAGGTGAGGATCATGTCAGCGCCGGCCCGCTTCATGGCCAAGAGGGATTCCATCATCACCTTCTTGCCGTCGATCCAGCCCTTTTGCTCAGCAGCCTTGATCATGGCGTATTCGCCGCTCACGTTGTAGGCGGCCACGGGCAGATCTGTCGCTTCCTTGACCCGATAGATAATGTCCAGGTAGGCCAAGGCCGGCTTCACCATCACAATGTCCGCCCCTTCCGCCTCGTCCAGCTCCACTTCTCTAAGGGCCTCGCGGGCGTTGGCGGGATCCATCTGATAAGTTTTCTTGTCCCCCCACTTGGGCGCAGATCCCAGGGCATCGCGAAAAGGGCCGTAGAAGGCAGAGGCATACTTGGCCGAGTAGGCCAGAATCGCCACGTCGGTATAGCCTTGCTCATCCAGGGCCTCGCGAATGGCGCCGACGCGACCGTCCATCATGTCGGAGGGGGCAACGATATCGGTTCCCGCTTCCGCTTGCGAGAGGGCCTGCTTAACCAGCACCTCCACTGTCTCGTCGTTGAGAATCACCCCGTCCCGCACGATGCCGTCGTGGCCCTCGCTGCTGTAGGGATCCAAGGCCACATCCGTGATCACCAGGATCTCGGGGATCTCCTGCTTGATCCGACGCACCGCCCGCTGGATGAGGCCCTCCGGGTTGAAGGATTCTCGCCCCGTGGGGTCTTTCTTTTCTTCGGGCACCACCGGGAAGAGGGCCACCGCCGGGATCCCCAAGTTGGCTGCTTCCTCCACCTCCTTCAGGAGCAGATCCAGAGTGTAGCGGTAGCAGCCGGGCATGGATTCCACTTCCTGCCGCTGGTTCTCTCCCTCCATAACAAACAGCGGGTAGATGAGATCCTGCACCCGCAGGTGGGTTTCCTGAACCAGTTGGCGAAGGGCTTCAGTGCGCCGCAGCCGGCGGGGACGGTAGATCAGGTCTTGGCTCATGGGAGCAAGCAGAAAGAGGGCCTCTCTATTTTGCCACGAGGGCCCAAGCGGCAGGGAAAGTGCCGATCCAGCCACTGGCAGAGAGTCTCCTGGACGGCTTCGGCTTGGCAGTCGTGTAAAAGGTCGTGGCGTGAGCAGGAGAAATCGTAGATCTCTCCCTGGGGCAGCCGGCGGGCAAACTCCACAGCGCCGGCAGGATTGACAACGATATCGGCAGAGGTGTAGAGCACCAGAACCGGCAGCTCCAGGCGGTGGGCCTGCTCAAGGCAGCGCCGGCCGCTGCGCACCAACTCCGCCGTAAACCGGGCCCGGGTAACGCCACACACGTAAGGATCTGCAGCCAAGACCGCCTGCTGCTCCGGTAGGGAAGTCACCCGCACCGGCTCGTAGAGGCCAGTCAGGGCCAACTGGGGCAAAACCTTGTCCAAGACCTGTAAAAGACCCCAGGTAAAGTGGTTGAAATAGTGGTCGATACGAAAGGCCGGGGAGATAAGGATCAAACCTTGCACCTGGTCGGGGTGAGCAAGCGCATATTCCGTAACCCAATTGGCCCCTGCACTGTACCCACACCAGATCTGCGGGAGCTCTCGCTGGGGCCAAACTTGCTTGACGATTGCCTCTAGATCCGCTTGGTACTGGCCGAAGCGGTCGATCCAGCAGCGAACCAAATCCCCGCATGTCGGGCGCCAAAGCTTCCCACCCCTGAGCCGCCAACTCCGCCGCCAAGGGGCCAAACCCGCCGCCGTGATCCCCTTTGCCGTGCAACAGCAACACCCGGCCCCGCGGGGATCCCTGTAGCCAGTGGCGCAGAAAAACCGCGGTGCCGTCTGAAAGCTGTAGTTCCCGGGAGCAATAGATCTCTTGAGACGACGGAGGTCTTGCCTGACTGGGCAACCGCTCCTCTGAAGCATCCCAGTGGTTTAACTGATGAACTGGATTACCGGACAAGTCAAAAGGCATAGATAGGTACCCAGCCAGCAAAGCCGCAGCTCCCATCCTCCCATTCCCCAGCCTTCTCCAACACTGCTGCCGCTGAGCGAGCGCAATGTTGCTTTTCGCTTTAAAACATTTCTTAACAATTTTGCCCCTTGCCAGGGATCCCTATCTGGCCGAGCTTTGCGGCTCTTTTCCGGCAAGTGTCCGAGGCGTTTTGGGGACAAATTGGGGCCAACGGCGGGAATGAGGAGCTGTTGGGAGGTATGATCTTGTGAAGAACTTTTGCCGAGCCTCAGGTCTGACGGGATCCCGTCTCCGTGGCTCTCGGTCTTTGCTCTACCATTGCTTTGTTGCTTGTTCGCTTCATCCACTTGGAAACGGGTCGCTGAAACTATGCTGTTACTGAAAATCTCTGTTTACGCGGTGGTAATCTTTTTTGTAGGGCTGTTTGTTTTTGGTTTCTTGAGCAATGACCCTGCCCGCAACCCCAACCGTCGGGACATGGAATGAGGGATCCCGCATTTGGGCGTTCCTGGTGAGAAGGGCTTACGCCTTAAGGGGGTGCTTGACGCATCCCCTGCTTTCGCTTAGCTCTCAATCCAAAGCAACGGCTCGGCTTGCCTACTGAAAGACTGTAATCAGAAGAGTCTGGGATCCAGAGCGGTTTTGCTGGTCAAAGGCAGTGATTCGAAACTGCCAAACGCCGGCAGGATCGCCAGGAGCAACCCGGAAGTCGGTGTTGAAGCTACAGAAAGTGGCACCTGGGCTGCAGCCAACCTGCTGGGGGCTAAAGACTTCCCTTTGCACGCGCGTGCCAAGCGGGTTGAAGGTTTCCAGTTCCACAAACTGGGTTGAGCGGGCGCCGCCCGGCACACTGACCTGCACCGTGAAAGCCGGTGTGGAGGTGCCTACGCGCCCAGAGGTAGGCGGATTGATAAAGGAAACGGTTGGGCTTTGGGGTGGAATGACAATCGATCCGCCAGAGTTGCCGCTGTTGCCGCAGGCGGTCAGAGTGGTGGCTAGAAAGCCCGTTGCCAAGAGAGTTAGCGCAGCGCGTCGCATTCTTGCCTTTTCTCACGAAACTTTGCAGAAACCTGGTGAAACCTTGGAAACCCCTTGTCCCTTCTCTGGGGCAAGTTTGCCTCTAGGCTAATCTTTGCTGCTCCAGCCCAAGAGCAAATGCGCAATCGCGCAAAGATAGAAGGTCTTTTGCGCTAAAGCAGCAGCAAGCGCCGCAGGATCAGGGCTAGGAGGGCAGCGAAGCTGACCACGATAAGCTGTCCTGGCAGGGTATAGCCAGAGTAGAGCCGAAGCAACTGCAGCAACTCTCCATTCCAGGGCTGAGTAGCTAAGAGATAGGTGATCCCGGTCAGGTGAACCAGGGTCAGGGCCACCAAACCGGCGGCGGCCAAGTCTTGCAGACGCACCGGCGCAGAGAGGCTGGGCTGCACGTAGGGGTTGCGGCGAGGGGGAAAGGAGGCGCGCGGTAAATGAGGATCCGTTTGTCGAAAGGCCATTGTCCCGCAGGCCCAGGCTGCAGGCAGAAACCCGAGCAAATAGCCGAAGGCGGGCTGGTACAGGTATTGCCATCCGCCTCCTTGGGCAAACACCTGCAGCCCCGCCAACCCCAATCCCAGATAGACGATCTGAGCGCACACTGCCGCCACCGGCCCCGCCAGACAGGCCGTCAGCAGCACGCCGCCGATTTGCAGGGAAAAGCTATATCCGCCCACCCCTGGCCACTGAGGCGGCAAGCTCACCTGGGTTAGGGTGCCCAAAATGGTCAAGATCACCCCAATCGCGATCCAGAGCCATTCCAGAGGGGTTAACAGTCGGCCAGAGCGCATAGCCGAGGGGAAGTCTTTTTCTATGCTAGAAGAGGACAAAGTACAGAGAGAGTAAGGTGGTCAAGCCAGAATGGATTGAATTGGCGCAGGCCCTGGCCGAGGCTGCCGGAGCGGTGATCCGACCTTTGTTTCGCGGGGAGCTGAAAGCCGAATACAAGGAGGCCCGCTCGCCAATTGTAACGATAGCCGACCGGGAGGCGGAACGGGCGATGCGGGCGCTGCTGGCCGCCCACGTGCCGGAGCACAACATCCTCGGCGAGGAGTTTGGCTTCCACCAGACCGGATCCCCCTACACCTGGGTTTTGGATCCCTTGGATGGCACCATCGCCTTTTCCACCGGCAAGCCCACCTTTGCCACTTTGATCGCCCTGTTGGCGGAGGATCGCCCCATCTTGGGCCTCATCGATCAGCCGGTGCTGCGCGAGCGCTGGCTGGGGGTGCAGGGACAACCAACCCGCTGGATAACCCCCTCCACCCAACAGCTCACGCGCACCAAAGCCACCACTGAACTCAGCCGCGCCTACCTAAGCTGCACCACCCCCGATTTGTTCGCCCAGCCTGACCAGCGGCAGCGCTTTCAGCAGCTCAGCCGCTCGGTTCACATCACCTCTTACGGCGGCGACGGCTACCAGTACGGCTTGTTGGCCAGCGGCTACATCGATCTGGTGATGGAGTGTGGGCTTGCCCTCTACGACTTTGCTGCTCTCGTGCCTGTTATCGAGGGATCCGGCGGCCTGATTACCGATTGGTCGGGGGATCCCTTGACCCGCACGTCTAGGGGGGAAGTGCTGGCGGCGGCCAACCCCGACTTGCATCGCCAGGCCTTGGCTGCAATAAGCTCCGAGAGGTAGTCCCTAGCCCGAAGGTAAGCGCTGGGGAGCGATTGTTAGAAATTGTTGCTGACAAGATAAGGCTCTAGCCAAGTTCTTCGTCCGGCGCCCCCGTCGACAACCGGTACCGCCACCCCCGGCAGTGCCAGTTCAGACCAAAAGCGTACCAAGCTTTCCCTTTTCTCCATAGCCGTTTCCTGACACTTTCTGACCCCAAACTCAACTGCAGTTTAAGGCTGGAAGTGCTTATCTGGAGCGGGTTTATGGCTTTGGGTGGCTGGAAGCGGGCGAACGGAATCGAACCGTCAACAGCAGTTTGGAAGACTGCGGTTTTACCATTAAACTACGCCCGCACAGGCATTTGCCTCTGCAGCTACCTATACTAGCATCTGCCGGCAGTCTCCTTCTAAGACCATCGCCGCTCAAAGCAGAGAGACGAGATGCTACTCATCGACGCTGAAGCTTCTTCTGGCGTTTCTTTTGCCACTGCTGAAACTCCTTTTCGTAGCGTTCACCCTCCGTTTGATAGGCGTTCCAGCCTTTGAGGGAAACTGTCAAGCCCCAGCCCATGAGTATAAACAGCGACCAGGATAGCCCTCCGCCGGAAAGCCAGTCCAAGCCCAGCAGAAAGCTGTTGACAATTGCATATCGCCCCAGCAACTGGTAAAACTGCCGGCGGCGGTAGCGCTGGAATTCGCGATGTTGGCTGTTCAGCTCTTGCCAAGCCTTCCATTCCTGTTCGGCCAGATCCAGCTCTTGGGGGGAGATCCCCAGTTCGGCGGCCATCTCCTGCAGTTGGGCGCGGGTAAACTCGCCCAGACGCGGCTGGCGGGCCATGGCCCGCTGGAGAATTTGTTGCACGTCCTCTTGGCTGTACCGGGATCCCGACATTGGGTCTACACACAACCTTACAATTCTTAGCCCAAGTTAGCCAGATCTTGCAGCTCGTTAAGTTCGCCTTGCTGCAGAACCCAACCGCTAGACTAAACCTAGGCCAGCCCGCCAGGCGCTTTCTCCACGGCTAAGTTACTCCTTGCCAACCGAACTTGCCAATAGGGCTATGACTTCTACCCGCCCTAGATCCCGCCAGAGCCGTCAGAGTCGGACTTCCCTATTGAGCGATCTGCTGGAGGCTTTGCCCCATCTGCGCCCGCAACTTTATTTCAAGTCTTCTCTGGTTGCCCTTAGCCACGCCATCGAGGATCAGGTGTTGCAAGGTCAGGGATCCCCGTGGGTGTTCGCCAATTTTCAAAAGGAGCGCTACTACCGCCAGGAGGCGCGGCGCTACCGTCGCATCGGCGCGGTTGCCCAAGATGTGTTTGTGTTGGCTGCTCCCGATGGGGCTCAGGCCGACCTGCCCCCTGACTTTATCCCCCTGGATCCGGAGGATCCGCTGGCGCAGGAGTGGCATTTGATCGTTATCGACGCCCACTATGCCACCTGCTTGGTGTGTCGGGAGCGGCCCTGGCAGGGCAGCGACATGGATGCGGCCCGCCAATTCGATGGCATCTGGTCATTTGATCGCTCCGTCACTGCCCAGGCGGCTTTGGCTCTGTTGCCGAAGATCCTTGGCTACCGTCCGGATCTGGCCCCTCGCCTGGAGCCGGTTCGCCAGTACCTCGAAGGAGCTCCCCAGGATGCTGACAGCCAACTGAACCCCGGCCCTTTTACGGAGCGGCTGATCACCTATCTCCAGGTAGGGCAATACAAGCTGCAGCGGGCCTATCGCACCATTCAAGCTCAAGAGCGCAAAGAACACTTGATCAACCGCATCAGCAGCGCCATTCGCCAGTCTTTGCATCCCGGCGATATCCTGACCATTGCCGTTCAGGAATTGGGTCAGGCAGCGAAGGTGGGGCGCTGTTTGATCTACCGCTACGACGGTCAGGTTCCTGCTGTCCAGATCGATCACGAGTATCACACCCTGACGATGGGCAGCCTCAAGAGATCCCTCTGGCCCGTGCCAAGCAACCCTTTTTTGCAGGAGGCGATGGCCTCGGCCCAACTGGTGTGTTGCGAGGACACCCAAAAGGATCCGCGCTTGCAGCAAGTGCCGGAGCTGTGGCAGGCGGCGCAAATTCGCGCTTGGGTGGCCATGCCGATTCTCTATCAGGGGCGGTTGCTGGGCCTATTGGAGCTGCACCACCAACACCCCCGCCGCTGGCAGCTGGCCACCCTGGAGCTGGCGGAAGCCATTGCCAACCAGGTAGGAGTAGCCCTCCTGCAGGCAGAAGCCTATCAGCACCTGGAAGAGCTGAATCGCCAGTTGCAGGCTCTGGATCGGGCCAAGTCGGAGCTGATTGCCGTGATCGGGCACGAGCTGCGCACTCCTTTGTCCACCATTCAAGTGTGTCTGGAGTCTTTGGCCGGCGACCCCGACATGCCCTTGGAGAGGCGCCAGGAGATGTTGAATGCGGCCCTGCAGGATGCCGGTCGGCTGCGGGAGCTGGTGCAGGATTTTCTCACCCTCTCCAAGCTGGAAAGTGGTCGCGTTCGCTGGCATATTGAGCCGCTGTCTGCCCAAGAATGCGTGGAGCTGGCCCTGAGCAACGTGAAAGCGCGACGACGGCACGAGGAGTTACCCACCATCGAGCAGGCGCTGCCCAAACGGCTGCCGATGGTCAGGGCAGATGGCGAGTGGCTGGTGGAAGTGTTGCGCAAGCTGTTGGACAATGCCTGCAAGTTTACTCCTCCCAGCGGGCGGATCTGGATCCGGGCAGAGGTGGAGCCACCAGCCGGCGAACCTGGAGAAGCGATGGTGAGATTTACTGTGGCCGACAGCGGGCGAGGCATTGAGCCGGAGCGGTTGCAAGCCATCTTCGAGCGGTTTTACCAGGCAGAGGGATCCCTGCGCCGTTCCGTGGGCGGGACGGGTTTGGGGCTGGCCATCTGCCGGCTGATCGTTGAGGCGATGGGGGGGCGCATCTGGGCGGAATCGCCGGGGATCAACCAGGGCAGTGCCTTCCACTTCACCCTGCCGATAGCAAACCCACGAACCCAGACTCAGCCCTCGATGGCCGCCTGAAAAGTGGGGGGCTGCCAGGCTGCTGCGATGAGCTGGGATCCCAGCCGGCAAATGCAAACCGCGAATGTCCAACAAATCAGGTTGCCGCATAGCTCCCCTCTCCCAAAGGGAGAGGGGCTGGGGGTGAGGGACGTCCCTTTGGGAGAGGGGCTGGGGGTGAGGGATGGCACGCCCTATTGGGAGTATAAACTCAGGCAGCGCTCCCGAATGGCCTGGAGATTGAAGGCCAAGTCTCGGCAGATGCGCCGTTCCACCAGGCCGACCGGCATGCGGCGCGGCGGCTTCACCTGCAGGTGGTAGGTGAGCAAAGTTTGCTGGTTTAGCCACTCGGCCAGCTCCCAAAACCCCTCGAAAAGGAGAAAGTCCCCCTCTATTTCTTGGAAGCGAAGCTGGTGGGGAAAGATTTCCTCAATGGCCAGCACCACTGCCGCCGAAAAGCGGGCAAAGAGAACCTTTTGGGATCCCACCTGGCGTACCAGCTTGCGGCCGTTCTCGCTGCCGAGGAAGCGGCTTTCCACCAAGTTGGGCACAAACTCCGCCAGATGGTCGTAATCGGTTAAAACCTGCCAAACCCGCTGCCGCTCCACCGGGATCAAGACGCAACCTCGCACTTGGCGGCGGCGATCCCCCAAGTCCTCCACCTCCACTTGGATGTCTTCGGGAACTGGGATCCCGTCTTGCGGGGCAGGGTCTGGGAGGCTTTGGGGATCCTGTGCGGAGTCGGAAGGCATGGCCAGCAATCGAAGCGCGTCAGGGTTGCAGAACAAAGGGGAAGGGCCGGCAGCCCCAACCCAAGCCCAGTCCATTGTACGAGGAATTGTATAGGGGACAACGCGCTAGGGGAAAAAGGCCCGGAACCAGGCGACGATCACCTGCCACACCTGCTCCAAAAAGGCGAAGGGATCCCGCAGCTCCTGCAACACCTGCCGCGGGCCAATTCTAAAGACCACGTACAGCACGGCCAGGAGGACCACGATCCCCACCGCCGTCCAGATGGCCTCCCGAACCACCCGCACCCAGAAAACCAGCACAAAAATGGCGATGGCCACCGCGGCCACCAGCGGCAGGGTCTCCAGTACCATCGCGTCCTCCCTTTGGCTTGGGTTTTGGCCTCTGACCTTAATCTACCCAGTCGAGCCCTGTTGTAGATGCGCCGGGGATCCCATCCCGTAAAATGGGATCACCCCGATGAGCCTTCTTTGCTTGGCTAGACCTATGGACATCATCACCTTTGGCTGGGTTGCCGTTGCGGCTTTCTTCGCCCTTTCCATTGCCTTCGTGGTTTGGGGCCGTAACGGCATGTAGCCCCAAGCATCCCCCTTGTCCTTCGCTACCTCTGGCTCTATGGAAACCGACTTGCCCTGGGTGGCCCGCCTTGCGTATGGGAGCATCTTTTTGCTCTTGACGGCTGTAACGGTGGGCGTTGGCTACATCACCTTTATCGACTGGCGGGATCGGCGGCGGCGCAACGAGGCAGAACGGCAGGCTCGCCGCTCCAAGCGTCGCTAGCTCCTGGGGTTCTGGGAGAGGGGCCAAGAAGTTTCTCATCTCAATCGGGCTTACCGCCAACAACCCTCAGAGTAGGAGAGGCTACCGGGGGCAAGGGATCCTCAGGCTGGAGGCAAGAGAGCTCTTGCAGGAGGCTCTGGTTGGCTTCCCAGAGAGCTTGCAGGTTGTAGCCAGCGTAGGTGGGCAGAAAGTCGGCCAGCTTGCGGTTGGCCTCCCCCAGCAGGATCATGCAGCCGCGGCGGTTGCCGTTTTGCAGGTGGTAGTAGGCCACGGCGGTTTGCAACAGCCCCTGGTAGAAGCGCCGCTCCGGATCCACCGCTTCCATCCACAGGGCCTCCAGGGTGTCGTGGCAGGCGTAGAATTCCCCCCGGTTGAATTGCTCAACCGCCCGTTGCAGCGCTTCCAAATCGCAATCGCCCATCACGCGGTGCAAGAGGTCTGCCCAGGCAGGGATCCTTGCGGCAACACCAGGGTAAAGCACGTCTTGCCCTGGCCGCTTTCTATAGAGACGCAGCCCCCCAGCCGCTGCATCCACTGCTTAACCAAAGCCAGCCCCAGGCCGGTGCCGCCCCGCTTCCAGGGATCCCCGCTGGGGATGCGGTAGAACTTCTCGAAGATGCGCTCCCACTCGCTGCGGGGAATCTCCACCCCCTCGTTGACCACCCGAATTTGCACTTGTTCAGGGCTGAGGCGGCGCGCCGTCACCGTGATGCGGTGCTGAGGCGGGGTGTACTTGCAGGCGTTGTTGACCAGCTCCTGTACCACCCGCGTCAAGGCGGCCTGATCCGTCACCACCTTGCCCACCTTCGGGTCAATCTGCCACTGCAACTGTTGCTGATTGGCCTCGGCCCGCTGCACAAAGGGCTGCAGCACAGTGGGCAGCCAGGCGGCCAGGGACACTTCTTCAAGATGAAGGGGTTTGGATCCCTGCTCCAACCGCTGCAGATCCAGCAGATCGTTGATCAATTCCGCCTCGCGCTCGCACTCCTGCTCTAGGATTTGCAGATATTGCTCCCGTTTTTGGGGGGTGCGGGCCATTTTCAGCAGTTGGATGGCCATTTTCATGTTGGTGATGGGGGTGCGCAGCTCGTGGGAGACGGTGCTTAAAAAATCATCTTTGAGGCGGTTGAGGCGCTCCAGCTCGCTGATTTGTTGCACCGAGGCCTGGTAGAGGCGAGCCTGGCGGATGGCGATGGCACAGTGATCCGCTACCTGCTGTACCACCTGCATCTCTAGGGTATCAAAGCACTCGGCTGCCGCCTTGGCCAACCACAGATCGCCCAACGCCCCCTGGTCATCCCGCAGCGGGCAAACCAAAAGCGTCAGCCCTTCCCGCCGTGGGATCCAGCTTTGCCCCGGCAGATGGCACAGTTGCGCCGCCTGCCCCCTTTGCAGTTGTCGGTAGAGATCTGGGTAGTCGGCCAGGGTTAGGGTGATCCCGCCGGCGGGCGGCAGGGCGGCGGTGTATTCATAGCGCACGGTGGCCTGGCCGGCTGCTCCCTCGTAGAGGCAGAGATCGCAGCCTTGGATGGGCAGCCCCAGCGCCAACTCCTGCACCACCGCCCGCAGGATCTGGGCTTCGTCTAGGCTGCTGCGCACCTGGTCGGTAACCCGCTGCAAGAGGGCATCCATGGCCAAAGAGCGCTGCAGGGCCGCCGTCCGCTCCTCTACCTCGTGCTCCAGACGGGCGTTGAGATCTTGCAACTGCCGGTAGAGCTGGTTTTGCGCAATCGACAGGGCCAGGTGCACCGCAGCGCGGCCGACCAGCTCCAGCTCCGCGGCCGACCAGGCCTTGGGCTCGTCAACTTTCAGCTCCCGCCAAGCGGCAAAGGAGATCAACGGCAGTTCTTGACGGGGATCCTCCCCACCTTCCCCTTGGGCGGGCTAGCGGTAGCCGGCCCAGTGGGTCTCTTGGCAGAGGGCGCCGCGAAAGACGCTCAGCCAGCCCACCAGCTGCTCGTTCCAAACCAGCGGCACCGCCAGCAGCCCGCGAATGGGCGTCTGCTGCAGCTGGGCCTGCAGTTCTGGCCACTTCTCCAACTGGGAAAGCGACCACGTCTTCACCCCGTTTCCTGCTGTCTTCGGCCTTCCCACCTGCTCCTGCAGCCAGGCGTCGTAGCCTGCCGGCGGCTGGATCCCATGGTGGCAGAGGGTGTCCAGGCCCAGGAACCGGATGCGCAGCCGCGCCCCGATCCCTTGGAGGCCGGCGGTAAGCTGCTCCAGCACAGTGGTCAAGGTGGTCTCGGGGTGGAGCGGCGAGTACACCAGCGCCGCAATTTGGTTAATCAAACGTTCCTGCTGCGCCTTTTGCCGCGCCTGCTCCAGCAATTCCGCCTGGGCAATGGCAATCGACACCTGATCCGCCACCAACTGCACCACCTGCAGCTCTTCGGCAGAGTAGGAGCGGGGCTCGGCGTGGTGGGAGACCAAGAGCCCCCACAACTGCTGGTGATGCAGGAGGGGTACCACCAGGGAGGAGGCCACCCCCATGCACTTGAGGTAGTGGGCATGGCAGGGATCCACCAGCCGCTGCGGCACCTCGCCCAGGGGCAAAGGCCGGGCCTGGGCAAAGTGGCCCAGCGACTCCGGCTGGCTGAGGAAGCGGGTCTGGGCCTCCACATCCACGATCACCCGCACCTGGGCCAGGCGAAACAGCTGCCGCGCCTCTTCTGGGATATCCCCCGCCGGAAACGATAGGCCCAAGAGGGAGGGCAACCGCTCGGCTTGTCGGGCTTCCGCCACCACCGTCCCATGGCCTTCCGGGTCGAAGCGGTATACCTTGACCCGATCCGTGCCCAAAAAGGCGCGCACCTCCTCCACCGTTGCCCTCAGGATCTGATCCAGCTCCAGGGATTGCCGGATCTGGTGGGTAATGCGGTTGATGAGGACATCCCGGCTGGCGCAGGCTGCAGGGGCTAAGGTTTCCATAGCTATAGGGGAGTGCAAAAGTATTGGAAGCTACACCTCCTCTTTCACGATAGCGCCCCCTGCCGGGAAGTTAGAGAGCCCCAAGTAAAAAGCTTAAAAAATGCCAAAAGTTCTCCACCCTTCTTCACAAGGGGGGCTGAGGCAGGCGGAAGAGGCGGGCGGCATTTTGGCTGGTCTGTCGGGCCAGGTCTTGCAAGGGGATCTGCAACAGCTCCGCCAGGGTTTGGGCCACCCGCTGCACATGGGCCGGCTCGTTGCGCTTGCCGCGGAAGGGGGTGGGGGCCAGGAAAGGGCAATCGGTTTCCACCAGAAGCTGGGACAGAGGCACCTCCTGGGCCGAGCGGCGCACCGTCTCAGCGTTCTTAAAGGTGACGATGCCGCTAAAGCTGATGAAGCAGCCCAGCTCCACAAACAGTCGCGTCTCCTCCGGGGATCCGCTCCAGCAGTGCATCACCGCCCGCAGCGGCCCCCTGGCAGCCATGGCCTCCCTCAAAATCTCGTAGGTGGCTGCTGCCGCCTCGCGGCAATGGACGATCAGGGCCAAATCCTGCTCCTGGGCAAGGGCAATGTGGGCGCGGAAGGATTCTGTTTGCCGCTCCACATCGGCCGGGTCGGACTTGTAGAAATCTAGGCCTGTCTCCCCAATGGCCACCACTCGGGGGTCGCCGGCGGCCAACTGGGCGATCTTTTCGGCCAGATCCGGCTGCCACTGGCGCGCCTCCAGAGGGTGCAGCCCCACCGACAAAAACACCTCCGGATACTGGTCGGCAATGGCCTGCAATTGGGGAAACTCCGCCGGCGTTACGCAGGAGTGCACCAGTTGCTGGATCCCGGCCTGGCGCCAGCGCTCGGCCACCTGCGGCAGATCTTCGGCAAAATCGGGATAGTTCAAGTGGACGTGGGTATCCACGAGGGGGGCAGCGGGCAAGACGGCGGTGCTCAAGGCTCAGCTCCCGAACCAAATGTTGCGGACTCTATCCAATTGTAAAAGCGGTTCCCGGCCTGCTTGGGGTGGGGGCTGCTGCGGGAGGAGCAGGATGATCCATGATGATTGAGGAAACCTTACGCTGGAGGTTTGCTATGGCCCGTACTCCCTCGACCATGTTGCCTCTGGGCACCCCTGCCCCTGACTTCAGCCTGCCCGATGTGGTGAGCGGCCAAACCATTTCCCTCTCCACCTTTGCCGACAAGCCGGCCCTGTTGGTGATGTTTATTTGCCAGCACTGCCCCTATGTGAAGCATGTGCAAGAGGAGCTGGCCCGCATTGGCAGAGATTATAAGGATCGCGGCGTCGGCATTGTAGCCATCAGCGCCAACGACGTGGAGAAATACCCCGACGACAGCCCCGAGAACCTGAAGAAGATGGCCGAGACCTTGGGCTTCACCTTCCCGTTTTGCTACGACGAAAGCCAAGAGGTGGCCAAGGCCTTCACGGCGGCCTGCACCCCCGACTTTTTCTTGTTCGACGCGGAGCGCAAGCTGGTGTACCGCGGCCAACTGGACGACAGCCGCCCCAGCCTGCCGGATGTGCCGGTGACGGGCAAAGATTTGCGGGCGGCGCTGGATAACCTGCTGGCGGGCAAGCCCATCGATCCCGACCAAAAGCCCAGCCTCGGCTGCAACATCAAGTGGAAACCCGGCAATGAGCCCGACTATTTCAAGCAAGCCTAAATTCGCCAGCAACCCTTGGGAAAGCCTGAGCCGACCGGCCAGCCAAGCCCGCCGGGCGCCTCTAGTAGGGGTGGGCTTGGGGGAATCTGCGGAAAAAGTAGCCAGGGCAGTTCCGGGTTCCTTTGTGCCAGCAGGCTGCAGGCCTTGAAGCTAGGGTTTTTGCCTGCGGCGGCGCCCAGGGTTTTCCCCTCTCCCAGGGGGCTGCGGCATCAGCCGCAAGTTCT
The DNA here is from genome assembly GCF_047502615.1 of Synechococcus sp. W60.3. Taxonomy (NCBI): domain Bacteria; kingdom Bacillati; phylum Cyanobacteriota; class Cyanophyceae; order Synechococcales; family Synechococcaceae; genus Synechococcus; species Synechococcus sp. W60.3. The sequence goes on from NZ_JANSHJ010000003.1 coordinate 128,687, forward strand.
GGGTAGCCCAGGGCGCAGAACTAACTCTGACAAACCGGAAAGGACTCCAAAGGCAAGCTGTAGCCGCGGGGAGAATCTCAACATCCTCGATGAATCCAGAGATAACCTCGGGTTAATCTTCCTGGGGTAGTTTAGCGATGGCTGACTCTTGCCAAAGGCAAAAATTGCAGGGGGCGAAGGTCGAAGTGGATTTTCACTGTCGCGATCTGGACGCGATCTGAAATCCGAAAATGCCTTTGCCTTTGGCAAGTTGGTAGCGGAGTCCAGGTCAAGCTCTCAAGCGAGGGAAAACGATGAAGCGTCCTCTACCTTTGTTGGCGGTACTCTGGAGCCTGGTTTTTGCCCAGCCCCTTGGGTGGGGATACCTGAACCCAGCCTGGGCCAAGCCGTCCGGCACCTTGCGTTTGTACACTTCCCAACCCGATGCAGATGCTCAGAAAACCGTGGCTGCGTTTCGGGAAGTTTATCCAGAGGTTTCGGTGGAGATCTTTCGCTCCGGCACCGAGGAGGTGATCAGCCGCTTTTTGCTGGAAGCCGAAAAGGGTAGTCCCCAGGCTGATGTGCTGCTGGTGGCCGATGCGCCTACTTTTGAGTTGCTGAAATCCCGCAATTTGCTGGAGCCCTACTGCAGCCCTGAAGCCAAGGCCATCGCCGCCACCTACTACGATCCAGACTGCCACTATTTCGGCACCAAGATCCTGGCCACGGTGATCGTTTACAACACGGCCAAAGCCCAGCCCGTGGATAGCTGGGCGGCCCTAGCCCAGGTTCCGGAAGGCCAACTGGTGATGCCCAGCCCCACCTATTCGGGTGCTGCCGCCTACAATTTGGGGGTGATCACACGCACCCCCGGCCTGGGCTGGGAGTGGTACGAAGCCCTGAAAAAGAACAAAACGGTGCTGGTGCAGGGCAATGGCGCTGTCGCCCGCAACGTCGCCAGTGGCGAACAGAGCTACGGCATGGTGGTGGACTTTCTTGCCATTCGCAGCCGCAACGAGGGATCCCCAGTGGAGGTGGTCTATCCCAAGGAGGGCGTGCCGGTGATTACCGAGCCGGTGGGAATTGTCAAAGGAACGTCTAACCTGGAAGCTGCCCAGGCTTTTGTGGACTTCTTGCTGTCTCAGAAGGGGCAGGAGGTCGCTGCTGAGATGGGCTACATGCCGCTGCGGCAGGGTGTGACGCCGCCAAAAGGGTTCCCCGCTTTGAGCGAGCTGAAGATCTTGAGCGCCCCGGCAGCAGAGTTGGCCCAAAGCCGCGAGGCCGACAAGGCCCGCTTTGCCAAGTTGTTTGAGGAATAGGTGGGATCCCTTGGGCGTCGGCAAAGGCGTGGTCTAACGTTTCTGGGGGAGGGTTTGAGTAAAGGGTTAAGGCACCCCATCATTCCCTGGCTGGTGGCTGTACCGGGCCTTTTGGTTTTGACCCATGCCTATCCCCTCTGGCGGCTGCTGCAGCGAGCTTTGAGCGGGGAAGGTGAGAACATCCGCTGGTTGCTGGAAACGCCCCGTGTCCATCTGGCGCTGGTTCACAGCCTTTGGGTGTCGGCGGTCTCAGCCACATTGGCGCTGGTCGGCGGCCTGGTGCTGGCGGTACTCACCACCCAGACAGATTTGCCGGGCCGCAGCATCCTGCGGGTGCTCTTTTTATCTCCCCTTGTGGTTCCGCCCCAGGTTTTGGCCTTGGCCTGGATCCAATGGGCCGGGCCGGTGGGCTATTTGCAGCAGGGGCTGCGCTGGATTTTGGGGGGTCAGGGATCCCTGTGGAGCCTCTACACGCCGGGGGGGATCATCCTGCTGCTGGCTCTTTTTGTGCTGCCAATTGCCTACCTGACGCTGGTGGCGGGCTTGAGCCGGCTCTCCAAGCAAGCTCAGGAGGCGGCCCAACTGGATGGGGCCAACCTGCTGCAGGTTTGGCTCTTCATCACGCTGCCCCTGTTGCGGCCCTCTGTGGCGGCAGCAGCGGCGCTGGCCTTCTTGGGGGCCTGGGGCAATTTCGGGATCCCGGCCTTGCTGGGGATCCCAGGACGCTACCTGACTTTGCCCACCCTGCTGTACCAAGAGGTGATCAACTTCGGCGGGGATGGGTTTGGGCGCAGCGCGGCGCTGGCGTTGCTCTTTGGCCTGCCGGCCCTCTTCTTTTTGGCCTGGTCACAGCAGCCTCAGGCGGGGCTGGATCCGGGCGAGGCCCCTCCGGATCCCTATCGCTTGGGCTGGCTGGGTTGGCTGCTCAGCGGGATCCTCTTTGCCGCAGCCTTGCTGGTCATCCTTGGGCCTTTGCTGGCCATGGCTGCAACTGCCCTGCTGCGGGCCTATGGCCTGCCCTTGGTCTGGTCTAACCTGACGCTGGAGCATTTCCGGCTGGTTCTGTTTGAGCTGGAGCGGGCCCGCCGCGCCACGCTGCACAGTTTGGGTTTGGCGGGAGGAGCAGCGCTGCTCTGCAGCGGGATGGCGACGATCTTGGGCTACGCCCTGACCCGGCTGAAAGCACGGCTGCTGGCGCTGCTCAGCTTCATTGTGGACTTGCCCTATGCCCTGCCGGGCCTGATTTTTGCGTTGTCCCTCATTTTGGTGTGGTTGCCCCCTCCCCTGCCGGGGCTGAGCCTCTACGGCACCCTGTGGCTGATCCTGATGGCCTACTTGGGGCGGTTCTTGGCCCTGGCGCTGCAACCGATGCAAGCTGCTTGGCGCAGCCTGGACACCAGCCTGGAGGAGGCGGCCAGCATCGACGGGGCCTCCCTGCTGCAAACTTTTCGCTACATCCTGCTGCCCCTGCTGGCACCGGCCTTGACAGCAGCGGTGTTGCTGGTGTTTTTGCAATCTTTTGCCGAGCTGACCCTCTCCGCCCTCTTGGTCACCTCCCGCTCAGAAACCTTTGGGTGGCTCATCTTTGGCTTGCAACAGGGGGGCTACACCCACCAGGCAGCAGCTCTGAGCACCCTGCTGGTACTCGTTCTCTTTGGCTTGGCTGCCGGGATCCAGGCGCTGCGGCGGCAGGTTGGGCAGCCTTAAGCAGGGGATCCCACCAGATCCTTCACGGATGGGGGTCGATGGTGGTGGTGCGACGGATGGGTTGCCCCTTCAGGATCCCCGGTTTATAACCTGCTCTTAATGTCGCTGCGCTAGTATCAGTCCTGCCCTTAGTGGATGCGACTGCATTTTATATTTTATGAATACCCGTCGGACTTTCCTGGCTGCTCTGGCCGGCCTGGCGGCTGCCGCTGGTGCTGCCTTCCTGGCTGCTGACAGCTTTGCCCAGTCTCCTGCCAACGTCAAAGTTTGGATTGCCTTTACCGATAACCGTCTCGATTGGGCCCGTCAAAAGGCGGCAGAGTTCAACAAGCAATTTCCTCAATACAATGTAACTGTTGAGGGCTACGGCAACTACGAAGAAATTCAACAGGCCACCGACCTCGCTATTCAACAAAAAGCCGCTCCGGCAGTGGTGCAGTGGTTTGAGGTGGGCACCCAACGGGCACGGGATTTCGGCTACTTCAAGTCTATCGCCGAGGCGCTGGGCAACCGCACCGAAGTGAACGGGATCCCGGTGAACTTCGAGGATTTTATCGAGCCGGTGGTGAGCTACTACACCCTGGATGGCAAGTTCACCTGATACATTTACGCTGAACACTGCTGAGCATTACTGCTCAGCGGTGAAGCGA
>NZ_JANSHJ010000077.1:0-1845 GCF_047502615.1 Synechococcus sp. W60.3
TGGCGGCCAGCCCCAGAGGAATGACCGGGATCAAGTAGCCCCCGTACAGATTTGGATTGCGCAGATAGCTGTACACCCGCGTCAGACCCGCCAAACCCGACTCCGGATCCACCCAGGTGGCCAGTTCCGCTGCCCCATATAAGTATTGCCGCAGGCCATGGATCCCCATCACCAAGCTAACCAAAAGCAGGGATCCAACGATCCCATCTCGGAATTGGGGTTTGCGCAGCAGACGATGCAACAACAGATAACCAGCCAGGTAGAGAGTCAACTTCAGCCAGCCATCCCGTGCTGCGTAGGCAACCGGAGAGAGAATCGTTGCCAAGGTGGCAATTCCCCAGAAAAGGCCCAGGGGCAGATGCAGCGGCAGCCCAATCGGCGTTTCCACCAAAGCGCACAGGCCCACCAGAGCAGCCATAGCCAGCAAAATCAGGCCCAGGATGCCGGTGGAGCTTTGCGCAGAGAAAACCCAGTAAAGCAGTACCAGCCCCAGGCCGATGCGGTCGGAAGTTTGAACCAATATGCTGCTCTTCCCCCAACTTTGCAGGGATCCCAACAGGCGGCCCAAAAGGCTCCCCTGCTGCCAAGCCTTGATGGGAAAGTCGCGCAGCAGAAAACCCTGCCACAGTTGCGTTGCTCGTTCCATAATCCTCTGGGGCGTGTTGGGCCCAAATCCCCACACCTCAAGTCATCCTACTGGTTTCACCAGCGGGATAAAGCTTTAGTCTATATCCCCAAAGGCAAGGAGACAACGAAGAAGAGCGCAACTTCTTATCGCGCCAGCCGGACAAAGTCCTCGTTAACAAAAATAAAGAATCGGCTAACTCACAAGACTCTACAAGACGAAAAGCATCGAAGAATTGTCAAAGAAGAATTGTCAAAGTTGAGTTTTCGGTCTTAAGAACAAATCGCTACAGAATGCAAAGAAAGAGTAACGAGAAAAACCACAAGAAAGATCTGTCCCAATTTCTAAGTAAGTGTTGGATCGCCGCAGTCAAAAATCCTCCTGAATTACCACAGATTAATTCTCGAAAGACTCTTCAGGCAACATAGGCTAAAGCTTGACCTTGGGATCCTCTTTTGCACTGATTGCTGAGACTCGAAGAGATCTGATCGCCCAGGGAGGATAGACTTTTTGACTCAGATTGACCTTCCTTCGCTTTGGTTTTGTTTTGGGAATTGAGGTTGGAATAGTGAATCTGAACACGAGTGGGGCGGCCCAGCCCTAGGGCAGATCCCATGCAACGGGCTAAGATTTGCACCTTAAACTCAAACTCGCCAATGCCATCCATAATCTTTAACCCTGCAGTCTCTGCTCCTAATTCAACTGTAGGAGAAGGTCTACGAAACCTCTTCAGTGGGAATACAGAACTTTTTGAGCTGCGGAGACTTCTGGATTATGAAAGTTATGTAAAGATGCCTTTGTTTTCGCCAGACAGGGCGAGTACTTGACCTATTCTTAAACAACTTGAGTCAAGCTGGGCTCGGTATCTTCACTTGGACTGACTCCCTCCACCAAGTTGAGCAGGGATCCCGGCCAAACCGCTTAGACAAGGGGAACTGACCTACGCAAAATGGAGGAAGTAGGGGAAAAGCATCTCGTAAATCACTCGGTCGAAGCGTGCCCGTTTACCTGTACTGGGGGGATGATACCTATCGCCTGATGCAGGCGGTGCAGCAGTTGCGCGACCAAGTGCTGGATCCCCACTGGGCTGCTTTTAACTACGATCGCCTGCCGCCGGAATCCACGGTTGCCGGGCTCAACCAAGCCATGACCCCGCCGCTGGGATCCAGCGCCCGCTTGGTTTGGCTGGAAGAGACGACGCTCACCCACCATTGCTCGGA
>NZ_JANSHJ010000078.1:0-1776 GCF_047502615.1 Synechococcus sp. W60.3
GTGATCATCTGGGGACGGGGACGCTGGGTGATGTTTCCGTCCCCTTGCGGGGAAAAGGTAGGGATCAACGTTCGGATTAAAGGCCTTATCCCCCGTTCCTAATCCGGTGAGTTTCCGTCCCCTTGCGGGGAAAAGGTAGGGATCAACGGAGCTGGAAGAGCTAAAGGCTAGGTTGGGAATTTAGTGTGTTTCCGTCCCCTTGCGGGGAAAAGGTAGGGATCAACCTGCCTAAGGAGGTGTCTATGGGCTTTGAAAGACCCATAACGTTTCCGTCCCCTTGCGGGGAAAAGGTAGGGATCAACAGGCCTGAATGTGCGCAAGGACAAAGCTTCACAAGCCCTGTTTCCGTCCCCTTGCGGGGAAAAGGTAGGGATCAACTTGCCCAAAGACATGTTGGATCGTGCGGACCTGCTCCGCGTTTCCGTCCCCTTGCGGGGAAAAGGTAGGGATCAACTTCGGATGGCTGCACTTACAAATCGTGCGAAGCGTGTTTCCGTCCCCTTGCGGGGAAAAGGTAGGGATCAACGATCCGAGTTGCTTTGTCCGTGCAACTAGAAAGGACAAGTTTCCGTCCCCTTGCGGGGAAAAGGTAGGGATCAACGACAGCCCAGCGCTCTTTAATAATTGGTAACGCCTTTCGCAGTGCTGTTTCCGTCCCCTTGCGGGGAAAAGGTAGGGATCAACTACTCCTGTTCTTAACTTTTCGAATAGGTTTAGCTATGTCGTTTCCGTCCCCTTGCGGGGAAAAGGTAGGGATCAACCTGGCGCGACCGCGCTATTGGGCCCCCCGCTGGCTCATGGTTTCCGTCCCCTTGCGGGGAAAAGGTAGGGATCAACGCAGAAAGGAAGCAATGGCAGGCTTGTTTTTACACAGTTTCCGTCCCCTTGCGGGGAAAAGGTAGGGATCAACCCAGGATATCTCAGGGGTATCTCCAGAACATTCCCAGTATCGTTTCCGTCCCCTTGCGGGGAAAAGGTAGGGATCAACTGTGTAACTGGACCTAAACAAACTTTTCCTTCTGCGACGTTTCCGTCCCCTTGCGGGGAAAAGGTAGGGATCAACTACACCGGGGATGGCGTTGAATTTGTGGATGGTGAAGTTTCCGTCCCCTTGCGGGGAAAAGGTAGGGATCAACAGTAACTACATTTAATCCGTGTGGAGTATCAGAAGACTGGTTTCCGTCCCCTTGCGGGGAAAAGGTAGGGATCAACCCTACCCTCGGAAAAGCCTGAATTCATGAGGTTTTCAAGGTGCGTTCGCGAGGGAGTACGGAGATTCCTCGACACAGATATTAACATTGTCCTCGCGGCCAAGCGCAAGCGGGGAAATTGAGCTTGCTACGGCCATCATGTCACGTTTTTGGGCCAATCGGGGCAAAAGATCTAAAGTTTCCCTTAAAATCTTGTGCCGGCAGAGTCAGGCTGGTGATGGCTCGCCCCGACAGATCGCGCACAAAACTTTACAATTTCGGCCCGGTGGAGAGCCTCAGAAGATCAGGTAGTCCGGCGGCTCATAGGGGGGAGGCCCCCCGAAGACTTTGGCCTGCTTCTTGGCCGCGGCATCCAAAGGGTAGGCCCGCAGACTGTCTTCCTTGAGATTCAGCAGGGGCAACCACGACTGTTCCAGCTTGTTTTCCAACTCTGCAGTGTCCAGTGGGCATTCGAACACGGAGTATTGCACCCGCTGGCAACACTGTTCCAACTGCTTGGCCAACTGTTGTCGCCGCTTATCGTCCACCACGTCGTAGCAAACCAACCACAGCATCAGCGCAGCTC
>NZ_JANSHJ010000025.1:0-37283 GCF_047502615.1 Synechococcus sp. W60.3
TGGTGACCTTGGTGGGGCGAGCCGGCATGGATCCGGAGGTGCGCTACTTTGAGTCGGGCAGGGTGGTGTGTACCTTTAGCTTGGCGGTGAACCGCTTCCGCAAAGGCGAAGACAAGCCCGATTGGTTCAACCTAGAGCTGTGGGGGCGCACCGCCGAGGTGGCCGGAGAATATGTGCGCAAGGGCAGCCTCATTGGGGTAACCGGCAGCCTCAAGTTCGATCGCTGGAAAGACAAATCCACCGGTGAGGATCGCCAAAGACCCGTCATTGCCGTAGATCGCCTCGAACTCCTGGGATCCCGTCAAGACCGGGAGGCTGACCTGCCCGCCGAGGAGCCGTTTTGATTTGTTTGAGCGTGAGCTTCGGCCAGTCGGCGCTTGCACTCCTGCACCACCGCTGTCAAATCCTGGCTGCACCAGGGATAGCGCAAGGGTGGCCGCCGGATGACCCACAGCGGGATCCCCAGGGTTTTGGCCACTGCCTGCTTGACGGCCAGCCCACCCGCTTCTCCAGACTCCTTGCTGATGACTACCTGAGGATCTAGACTCTGCCAAAGCCGCAGTTCCTGCTCAAAGCTGAGGGGCAGGCGCATTCCGATCACCCGCTCGGCAGGGATCCCGGCTTGCACCGCTTGGGGAACCGACTCCGGCAGCACCCGCGCCCACAGTTGGCAGCGATCCTGCCAGGGCCCAAACAGGGGCAATGCCTTCACCCCCACCGTCAGCAGCACCCGCCGCCCCGCCAGTACGCCATCCGTGAGCACCGCCTGCCAGTCCGGCGCCACCTGTACCCAGGGATCCAACGCCACCGGGGGGCGCTCGTAGCGCAGGTAGGGGATCCCCAGTTGGGCGGTCACCTGCATGGCCAGTTGCGAGATCTCCTGGGCGAAGGGATGGGAAGTATCTACCAGCACGCAGATCCCGTGTTCCTGTAGGAATTGTGCCAAAGATGGCGGCGAAAATCGCGTCACCACCACCTGGCCGGGCAGATCCCGATACAGCCTTCTTCCGCCCTCGGTGGTGACGGTGGCTATCCAAGGGATCCCCTCATGGCTGAGGACGTGGGCCAAGCTGCGGCTTTCGCTGGTGCCACCGATGAGGGCCACTTCAAGTGATGTACGAACCGAGCCCATGCTGTGTTGCCAAAGTTTGCTACCAGTGGATACGATCGAGGTCTGAAGGCTGGAGGCGAGTGCTCATGATCGAGATGCATGTGGCTGGGATCGCGGTCGACGCTGTCAACCAGGCTCCCATTGTCATCTTGCGCGATACCCATGAGCGGCGTGCCCTACCCATCTGGGTAGGAAGAGCGGAGGCCAACGCCATTCTGCAGGCGCTGGACGACCAAAAGCCCCTCCGCCCCATGACCCACGACCTTATTCTGAACTCCTGGAAAGCTTGGGGGATCAAGCTGGAGCGGGTTATCATCCACGCGCTGCTGGACAACACCTTCTATGCAGTGCTTGTTACAGTCTGCGGCGATAAAAAGCAGGAGATCGACTGCCGCCCCAGCGATGCCATTGCCCTTGCCTTGCGGGCCCATGCCCCCATCTGGACCGTAGAAGAGGTGATTGCGGAAGCTTCGATCCCGATGAACCAAGATGCCGACGAGGCAGAGCGGGAGGCCTTCCATAAGTTTGTGGAAAGCGTGACGCCCAAAGATTTTATTCGCAGCCACCTCCTCAGGGATCAGCCCACGGAATCGGATGGCTGAAGCCCTGTCTTCTCCGCTAGGACAGATGCTGAGCGGCTCCAAGAGCACCCTCAGCGCCGGCAGTTGCCTCTTTCCCTGTAGACAGTTCCCCTAGGCCCTTGAGTGCCGTTTTCAGGGGCGGCTTGCCTCCACCTCAGACTTGGCCGCAAAGGACGCCCTCGCGCCAGCCCAAGGGGAGCACTTTAATTCCTGCTTATCGGCCCTAGCCAAAACGCTGCCTGCTCGTGCGGAGGGATTTCTCTAGAAACCTTTGAGACCGAGGTTATACCGCTAACCGGGGATTGCTCTCTCTCCCTCTAGAGCTCCCAGGTGCATACGGCTCATCTTGGAACTCAGGGTGTTTTGCTTTGACACCCTGTTGCCGTCCAAGGCAGGCGGGCTTGCTTCAAAGCCACCGTCCCCCTGGCAAGAATGGCAGGGGAGTTTGCCCAGCTTGACAAAGGGAGTACCGACACCCTAGTTTCTAGCAAATTGTGCGGCTTGTGCGGCTAGGACGGCTTCATCGAGAGTGATCCTGCTCCCCTGGGGCAGTTGATTGGCTTGACTTTTCTTTATTGCGCCATTTGTCCGAGAAGTCAGCTCGTTTGCGCCTTCTACCCCTAGACCTGTGCCGCGCTTTTTAGCCAAAGCCGGGGGGTCGGAGCTGTGGGCCAAGCGGGGAGATCCTCGGTCTTGCTGGCATTTCGGCCTACAATCAAGCTAGAGCAGCCCTTTTTTAGCAAGCCATGCAGACTCTAGATCGGCCCAACGCGCCCTCTCAGCAGCCCTACCCAGAACCGGTCTACCCCCGTCGTCCTACCCGCACCGTAGCCGTAGGCAACGTGTTGATCGGCAGCCAGCACCCGGTGGTGGTGCAGTCCATGATCAACGAAGACACTCTCGACATCGATGCGGCGGTGGCGGCCATCCGTCGTCTGCACGAGGCGGGCTCGGAGATCGTGCGGGTTACCGTTCCCAGCATGGCCCATGCCAAGGCGATGGAGGCGATTCGGAGCAAGCTGATCCAAACCTACAAGCCGGTGCCGCTGGTGGCCGATGTCCACCACAACGGCATCAAGATCGCCCTGGAGGTCGCCCAATACGTGGACAAGGTGCGCATCAACCCGGGTCTGTTCCTCCTGGAAAAGCCGCAGCCCGGTCGCACCGAGTACACCCAAGCCGAACTGGAGGCCATCCGCAATAAGATCCGCGAAACCTTCACCCCCCTGGTGCAGACCCTCAAAGCTCAGAACAAAGCCCTGCGCATCGGCGTCAACCACGGATCCCTGGCCGAGCGCATGCTCTTCATGTATGGAGACACTCCAGAGGGCATGGTGGAGTCGGCCCTAGAATATGCCGAGATTTGCGCCGAGCAAGACTTCCACAACGTAGTTCTTTCCTTCAAAGCTTCCCGTCCGCAGGTGATGTTGGCGGCCTACCGGCTGGCGGCCCGCCGCTTCGATGCCTTGGGCCTGAACTACCCCTTCCACTTGGGGGTGACCGAGGCCGGCGATGGAGAATATGGCCGCATCAAATCGGCAGTGGGGATCGGGACGCTTCTGGCCGAGGGGATCGGTGACACCATTCGGGTTTCCCTAACCGAAGCCCCGGAAAAAGAGATCCCGGTGGCCTACGGCATCTTGCAGGCCCTCAACCTGCGCAAAACCATGGTGGAATATGTGGCCTGCCCCTCCTGTGGCCGCACCCTCTTCAACTTGGAGGAAGTACTGCAGAAGGTGCGGGCCGCAACCCAGCACCTGGTGGGCCTCGACATTGCCGTCATGGGCTGCATCGTCAACGGGCCGGGGGAAATGGCCGACGCCGACTACGGCTATGTGGGGAAAACCCCCGGCTACATCTCCCTCTACCGCGGAAAGGAGGAGGTGAAGAAGGTGCCCGAGTCGGAGGGCGTCCAGGCGCTGATCGAGCTCATCAAAGCCGATGGGCGGTGGGTGGATCCCCCAGAAGGAAGCCCAAGTAACTAAAACCAAAAGAGAGGGCAGCAGTCCACCAGCAGGTCTCCTTGCCTGCTAGCCTAGAAGATGCGTTGAACAGCTCCCAGTATGACCAGCACTCTCCCCACTCGCTCGTTTAACACCAGCCGCTCCAGGCAGATCTTTGCACGGGCGCAGCAGCTTATGCCGGGGGGCGTCAGCTCTCCGGTGCGTGCCTTTAAGTCGGTGGGCGGGGATCCCGTCGTCTTCGACCGCGTTGCCGGCGCCTACGCCTGGGATGTGGATGGCAACCAGTACATCGACTACATCGGCAGTTGGGGGCCGGCGATTGTCGGCCACGCCCACCCCGAGGTGATCGAGGCGTTGCGGCGGGCCCTGGAGAAAGGCACCAGCTTTGGCGCCCCTTGCGTTTTGGAAAACGAGCTGGCCGAGCGGGTGATCGAGGCGGTGCCCAGCGTGGAGATGGTGCGCTTTGTCAATTCCGGCACCGAAGCTTGCATGGCGGTGCTGCGCTTGATGCGGGCCTATACCGGTCGGGAAAAGGTGATCAAGTTTGAGGGCTGCTACCACGGCCATGCGGACATGTTTTTGGTCAAGGCCGGCTCGGGGGTAGCCACGCTGGGCCTGCCAGATTCGCCGGGGGTGCCCAAGGCTGCCACCAGTGCCACGCTGACCGCCCCCTACAACGACCTAGAGGCAGTCAAGGCTCTGTTTGAGCAGTATCCCGACTCCATTGCCGGCGTGATCCTGGAGCCGGTGGTGGGCAATGCCGGCTTCATTCCCCCGCAGCCGGGCTTTTTGGAGGGTTTGCGGGAGCTGACGCAAAAGTATGGCGCCCTGCTGGTGTTTGACGAGGTGATGACCGGCTTTCGCATCAGCTACGGCGGCGTGCAGGCCAAGTTTGGCGTCATCCCCGATTTGACCACCCTGGGCAAGGTGATCGGCGGCGGCCTGCCGGTGGGGGCCTACGGCGGTCGGCGGGAGATTATGGAGATGGTGGCGCCGGCGGGGCCCATGTACCAGGCGGGCACCCTCTCCGGCAACCCCCTGGCCATGACGGCCGGGATCCACACTCTGGACATCTTGCGCCGACCCGGTACCTATGAGTATCTGGAGCGGATTACCGAGCAGTTGGCGACGGGGCTGCTGCAGATTGCACAAGAGACCGGTCATGAGATGTGCGGGGGCTATTTGCCCGGCATGTTCGGCTTTTTCTTCACCGCCGGCCCGGTGCGCAACTACGAGGAGGCCAAGCGCTCGGATTTGCAGAAGTTTGCCCGCTTCCACCGCGGCATGCTGGAGCGGGGGGTGTATCTGGCGCCCTCGCAATTTGAGGCCGGCTTCACTTCCCTGGCCCACACCGAGGCCGATGTGGAGAGAACCCTAGAGGCAGCGCGAGAGGTGCTGCGCACGCTCTAGGGTTTTTCTCCCCTCTCCCCTTGAGAGAGGGGTTGGGGGTGAGGGAGCTCCCTTGCTGCATTGGGATCCCCGACCATGGCCGAGCACATCCACCGCAACTGGCGCATCACCACCCAAACTACCGACAAGGGGTTTATCTTTTGCTGCCAGCGGCTACGTCAGGATGGCTCAGTGGAGCCTGCTGCCAAAGCCTACGGCTACTTCCAAAATGAGGCCGAGGCGATTTTGGCGGGCATGGTCTGGATCGACCGGCAGCAACTTCCGGATCACCTGGACGGCTTGCTCTTCGACAACGAGGAGCCAGAGGGCTAGACAGAAGCTTCTTCGCGTACCAACTGTTCCCAGCCCAAGCCTTTGAGGGCGGCGTTGCGCCGCAGCGGGCGGGTGACCAACTCCAGCAGCGCCTGGGTGTTGCCGAAGCCGTGGATCGGGGCAAAGGTAAACTCCACCGACCATTTGGTGGTGATGCCGCGGGCCTCGAGGGGGTTGGCGTGGGCCATGCCCGTGATCACCAGATCCGGCTGCAGGGCTTTGATGCGCTGCAGTTGGTGGTAGTTATCCGGCTTCTCCACCAGGGTGGGCTTGGGCACCCCCATCTCCTCGCAGGTGCGCTCCAAGAGGGCCAGCTCGGCGGCTTGGTAGCGCTTGTCGAGGTAAGGGATCCCGATTTCCTGCACCGTCATGCCGCAGCGCACCAGGAAGCGGGCCAGGGAGACCTCCAGCAGGTTATCCCCCATGAAGAAGACGCTCTTGCCCCGCAGCAGGCCCAGGTACTCTTGAACTTGGGGGTGGCGCCACACTTCCGCTTCCCGCTCTGCCAGGCCTGGAGTCGGGATCCCCAGCTCGCGGGCAATGGCTTCGATCCAGGCGCGGGTGCCATCTGGCCCGATGGGAAAAGGAGCAGGGATGAGCTTGGCCTTTTTGCGGCGCACCAGCGTGGTGGCGGTGCGGCTGAGGAAAGGATTCACCCCCACCACATGGGTGCCCGGCTCGATGGCCGGCAGCTCCCCGTAGCGCTTGGCCGGCAGCCAGCCGGAGACGCGGATCCCGTATTTTTTCAGCTCCAGAGTGAGTTGGGTAACCACCGGATCCGGCACGGAGCCGAAGATGACCAGCGGCGGGTGGGGGTGGAAGCCCTCTTCCTCTTTCTTTTTGCCGGAGCGCAGCCCGTAGAAAAGGGCCTGCAGGCCGCCCCGCGTCTCCCGCTCCTCTTCCTGCACCTGCTCCGGGCAGCGCTGGGCCATGGAAGCCAACACCGTGTCTTCCCCCTGGGTAAAGGCGTAGTCGAGGCCGTTGGCCCGCGCCACCACAATCGGGATCCCGATCTCGGCCTCTAGCTTCTGTGCCAGGCCCTCCAGATCCATTTTGATGATCTCGGTGGTGCAGGTGCCGATCCAGACGATGACGCTGGGGTTGCGATCCCGCTGGATTTGCAGGCACAGCCGCTTCAGCTCCTCGTAGTCGTTGAGCTTGGCGCTGATATCTCCCTCTTCCAGCTCGGCCATGGCATAGCGCGGCTCGGCGAAGATCATCACCCCCATGGCATTTTGCAAAAAGTAGCCACAGGTTTTGGTGCCGATCACCAAAAAGAAGCTGTCTTCGATTTTGGGGTAGAGCCAGGCCACGCAACTAATCGGGCAGAAGGTGTGGTAGTTGCCGGTCTCGCATTGAAAGTGGAGGGTATTGGAAGTATCCACAGCAGCAGTCATCGTCGGCTCCTAGAAAAGGGTTTGTCAAGCTAGAGGGCGACCAACTGGGGCACGCCCACCAATTTTTCGCTCAGATCCCAGAGCAGCTTGGCCTTGGCCTCGTCCCCTGCTTCGTCCGAGACTTCTTGGTTAAAGGGCTTGGCATTCTTGCGTTGCCGGTTGCCCCAGCTCCAGTAGAACCCTGACTGGCGAAACTCGGGATCCGCCACCACCTGGGCCACCCGCTCGCCGGCCAGCTCCTGGGAGACATAGCCACCGGTGATGTTTTTTTGAAACCAGGGGAAGAGCTTTTGGAACAGGGGATAGTGATGGCGGAAGAGGCCTGTTTCCGCCACGCAGCCGGGGTAGAGGGAGAGGAAGGTGATGCCGGTGCTCTCGTGGAAGCGGCGGTGCAGCTCCCGCATGGTGAGGATGTTGCAGACTTTGCTGTCTTTGTAGGCCTTGACGGGATCGAACTTGCCGCCATCGGCCATGCTGATCGGCTCCTTGAAACCCTGGGCAAAACCCCGCAGATCCCCCAGGTGGGGTTGGGGCGGGATCTTGCCCCCCAGCTCCTTGGGGTTGTGGGTGACGGTGCCCAAGATCACCAGCCGCCGATCCGGGTAAGTGGAGCGCTTCAGATCCTCCAGCATCAAATGGCAGAGCAAGAAGTGCCCCAGGTGGTTGGTGGCCATGGTCAGCTCATAGCCCTCCGGGCTGCGCAGGGGCTGCTTGAGCAAGGGCATGTAGATAGCGGCGTTGCACACCAGGGCATCCAGAGAGCGGCCCGACTGGCGAAATTGCTCGACAAATTGCCGCACACTGGCCAGGCTGGCCAGATCGATCGGCATCAAGGTGTAGCTGCCCTGGGGGATCCCCACCTGCTGGGCCATCCGCCGGCCTTTGTCCAGATCCCGACAGGCCATCACCACGTGCCAGCCCCGCTTGGCCAAAGCCAAAGCCGCATACAGGCCGACGCCGGAAGAAGCTCCGGTAATCACCACGGTGGGTTGCGCTTGTGCTTGCATATCCAACTCCTCTGCCATGTCCTCAAGAGGGATTTCCTGCACAATCCATCTTGGAGTGGAAAGCGGGCCAGACAACGAATTGATAAGGTTTGCGACGGTTTTTCGAAACAATTGCTTCACTTTTAGACACACCGGCAAGCTGGCAGGCTTGGGATCCCTTACACCAGCGCCGGCTCCCGCACGGGGGTTTTGTAAAAGTCCGAAAGCAGGGCAAACAGCTCCCGATCCTCGGCAGGCCGGGGCACGATCCCCTCCGGGCGGGCCAGCAGCTCGTCGGCGATGTTCAGGTAGTACTGACAGACGGGCTCCAGGCTGGGATCCATCTCTGCCATCTCGAAGAGGGTTTTGCCCTTCACCCGCGAGATGCGAATGTCCTCGACCAGTGGCAACACCTCGAGCACGGGCATGGGCACTGCCGAGACGTATTGGTCGATGAGATCCCGCTTGCTGGTGCGATTGCCGATCAACCCGGCCAGCCGCAGCTTGCGGGTTTTGGCCTTCTCCCGCACCGAGGCGGCAATGCGATTGGCGGCAAAGAGGGCGTCAAAGCCGTTGTCGGTCACGATCACGCAGTAGTCGGCGTAGTTGAGGGGGGCAGCAAAGCCGCCGCACACCACGTCCCCCAGCACGTCGAAGAGAATGACGTCGTATTCATCGAAAGCATTTAGCTCCTTCAGGAGTTTGACAGTCTCCCCCACCACATAGCCGCCACAGCCGGCCCCCGCCGGTGGACCGCCCGCCTCGACGCAATCTACGCCGCCATAGCCGCGGTAGATCACGTCCTCCGGGTAGATGTCTTCGTAGTGGTAGCCCTTGGCCTCCAGAGTGTCGATGATGGTGGGGATCAAAAAGCCGGTCAGGGTGAAGGTGCTGTCGTGCTTGGGATCACAGCCGATCTGCAGAACCTTTTTGCCCCGCTTGGCCAAAGCCACCGAGAGGTTGCAACTGGTGGTGGACTTGCCGATCCCACCCTTTCCGTAAACTGCCAACTTCACAGCACGTTCCTCCACAAGCCTGGCAAAGGCCATTATCGGCAGCCCATCCACCTCCTGAGAAGTGTTAAGAAGAGTTAAGGGAAGTCTAAAACAGGTTAAAGGAGTTTCCTAAATCGCTGGACAGACAAAATTCCGTCCAAAAGATTTTTAGAGCTAGATTTTAGCTGTTTATCAGCTTTTGTTTTTTGTTTTTGTATAAAAGTAGATCAAAAGCAAATGATGCCTCTCTCCTCGCCTCTGACGAGCGCTGACGACAAACGTCCTCCCGTCAACCCGATGGAGACGGCTGGCGGGATCCCTGTTCCCGGTGTGAGGGCGGGTCTCAAGAATTGTCTCAATGTCCAGAGGAGCGGCGGAATCGGCAATTCAAAAGGGATCCCTTAGGGATCGAAGGCAAAGGTCATCTGCACGGCCCCTGTAGAATCCACCTCAACCCTGCGCAGGAATTCCCGCAGGTAGGCGCGGCGCTCACTCTCGCTGAGGTCTTGCCAGAAGGGCGGGATGGAGAGAGTTTGGGCAATCTGGAGGAAGTTGGCGGGGGGGAGCTGTTCCAGCTTTTGGGCCAAGCGGGCCGTTTCCGCCCGCAACTGGTAGCAGCGCTGGGCCAGGGCAGGTTCGTCCATTAGTCCAGATTGCTGCAGCTCCTCCAGTTGTCGCAGCCGCTCGCTGTTGGCTTGGATCTGGGCTTGGAGCTGTTGGCGGGTTTGATCCAGGGCCTGCCGATCCAGGTTTTGGGCCCGCTGGGGGAGCTGTTGGCAGACTTGGCGGATCACCTCCTGCAGAACGGCGGCGTAGTGGAGGCTGTAGCGACAGGTTTGGCAACGCAGGTAGAGGTAGGAGGAGCCGTTCTTCTTGGCCTTGCGAGGGGTGGTTTGCACAATGCGCAGAAGGCTGCCGCAGACGCGGCAATGGACTAGGCCGGCCAAGGCGCGGGGGGCGCTGGCGCTGCGGCGCGGGATCTTTTGGTTGCGTTTGAGCCAGCGATCGATCTGGGCGGCCTCGGC
This sequence comes from Synechococcus sp. W60.3, assembly GCF_047502615.1. Taxonomy (NCBI): domain Bacteria; kingdom Bacillati; phylum Cyanobacteriota; class Cyanophyceae; order Synechococcales; family Synechococcaceae; genus Synechococcus; species Synechococcus sp. W60.3. The sequence goes on from NZ_JANSHJ010000025.1 coordinate 9,782, forward strand.
GCGGCTGAGGAGAGCCGGGTGGGTATCGCGCAGAACGGTGCCGTCGGCGTAGGCCAGATCTCCACGATAGACCGGGTTGAGCAGCCAGTTGCGCCCGGTGGCCACCGAAATGCGCTTGTGGTGTTTTTCAGCGATGAAGCGCACCGCCTGGCGCAAGGATCCGTAGAGAAGAAAGTGCTGGAAAAAATCCTGAACAATGGGGGCTTGGCGGCGATCCAGCGCGTAGCGATCCCCTTCGCGGCGGTAGCCAAAGGGGGCAGGCCCAGGGGGAGGCTTGCCCGCTAGACGGTTTTGGGCTTGGCTGCAGCAGAGGCGGCGGCTCTGCAATTGATGGGGGAGCTCGGCCAGCAGCGGGATCCAATCGGCAGCAGCGCTGGGGGTGTGCAGGCCGGACTCGTTGACCAAGCTGAGGCGGAGCCCCGCTTGTTGGATCTGCAATAGCCGTTGGTGGACTTCCTCCACTCGATCCCCCAGATCCGCCAGGCGCACCAGCAGCACCTGCTGCACCGATCCGGCGGCAATGCCCTGCAACAGCTCTTCCAGATGGATGCGGGATCCCCAGTCGTGCCAGATGGGATCGGCCCCGTGTGCTTTCAACCAGGCCAGCTCCTGGTCTGGCCAAGAGGCATGGGCGGGCGTGTAGAGGTAGCCGCAAACGCTCATGGACAAGCAAACTCTCACCGCTGCTGTACCCGCACCCGACACCCCTCTTGGCCAGGGATCCCAGCTAGGCTAAGGGAGAGACAAACCGGCAAGCCTTGGCCGCCGAAGGCTCTCCGCAAGATGGCTTTACTCCACCGCCGCAGCCGCGTATTCCAGCTCCTCTTCCGAAACCTCCAGCGGCGCCTCCTCGACTTGTCCTTGCTTGGCAGCCCGCAGTTGCTCGCGGTACTTGGCCGCCATTTCTTCTGCTTTTTCGTAAACCAGCTTGGGATCTCGCAGCATGTCGCCGGGATTGGGCTCCAGTTGCTTGGTAGACAGCGAGATGCGACCCCGTTCTGCGTCTAGGTCGATGATCATCACCTTCACTTCGTCGTTGACGTTGAAGACGCTGTGAGGCGTGTCGACATGCTCGTGGGAGATCTCGGAAATGTGCAGCAAGCCAGAGACGCCGCCAATGTCAATGAAAGCACCGTAGGGCTTGATGCCGCGCACCGTGCCAACCACCACCTCGCCCACCTCTAGCTTGTTCATCTTCCGCTCCACTAAAGCCCGGCGATGGCTCAACACCAAGCGGTTGCGGTCTTCGTCCACCTCGAGAAACTTCAAGGGCAGCTCCTCGCCCACTAGCTCTTCCTTGGGCTTGCGGGTGCTGATGTGGGAGCCGGGGATAAAACCGCGCAGCCCCTCGATGCGCACCAGGGCGCCCCCGCGGTTGGTGGCAAAAATGGTGGCCCGCACCGTGGCGTCTTCTTTTTGTAGCTGCCGCACCCGCTCCCAGGCCCGCATGTACTCGATGCGGCGGATGGAGAGGGTCAGTTGCCCCTCTTCATTTTCTTCGGTGAGGATAAAAAACTCGCGCGTCTCTCCCGGCTGCAGCACCTCGTGCGGATCCTCTATCCGGCTGATGGACATCTCCTGCAAAGGCAGGAAGGCAGCCGTCTTGGCCCCAATATCGATCAACGCACCGCCCGGCTCCACCGAAAATACCGTGCCAGCTACAATTTCGCCAGGGCTGAAGTGATAGTCGTACTTATCCAAGAGGGCGGCAAAGTCCTCGGTGGTGAAACCTACATCGGCAGCAGCGGTGAATCGACTCATAGGGGTGTAACAGCAGAGCAGTTGATGCGAACTAGCAGTTGAACTTGTAAGGAACAGCTCCCATACTCGCTCACCCTCCCAGGCGGGACAGGCAATGGCTTGGGAAATACTATAGTAGCTTAAGAGGGCAGCTTTTGTGGCAAACTTCCTCGCGATCCTGCCAAGCTAGAGAGAGAGGGCCACAGGTGGGAGAGGGGCGATTGCACTTTATCGACCAGGCGGAAATTGAAGTGCAGGCGGGGAACGGCGGAGATGGCATTGTTGCCTTTCGCCGGGAAAAGTATGTGCCCGCCGGAGGTCCCTCAGGGGGCAATGGAGGACGGGGCGGCTCGGTGATCCTGGTGGCAGATCCCGGCCTGCAGACCTTGTTGGATTTTCGCTTTCAGCCGGTGATCAAGGCAGAACATGGGGCCAAAGGGGGGCCCAACCATCGCAGTGGCGCCAGTGGTGCGGATCGGCTGGTGCGGGTGCCCTGCGGCACAATGGTGTTCGACACAGAGACCGGCGAGCTGCTGGGGGATCTGGTGCAGCCCGGGGATCGGCTGCTGGTGGCTCGGGGCGGGAAAGGCGGCCTGGGCAATGCCCATTTTCTCAGCAACCACAATCGGGCTCCCCGCCAATTTACCAGGGGCCAACCAGGAGAGCGGCGACGCCTGCGCCTGGAGCTAAAGCTCATTGCCGAGGTGGGGATCGTCGGTATGCCCAATGCGGGCAAATCCACCCTGATCTCGGTGGTCTCGTCCGCCCGGCCCAAGATCGCCGATTACCCCTTCACCACCCTGCAGCCCAATTTGGGAGTGGTGCCCCATCCTGCCGGGGATGGGGTGGTGTTTGCCGACATTCCCGGACTGATCGAGGGGGCACACCGAGGGGTGGGGTTGGGCCACGACTTTTTGCGCCATGTGGAGCGCACGCGGGTGTTGATCCACCTGGTGGACGGCACAGCAGCAGATCCCGTCAGGGATTACCAAATCATTCAGCAGGAGCTGCGCGCCTACGGCCACGGGCTAAGCGACAAGCCGCAGATTGTGGTTTTGAACAAGATCGATGCCCTTGAGCCCCAGGAGGTGAGCGAGCGCACCCAGCGGCTGTCAATGGCTGCCGGTGCCCCGGTATCGGCCATCTCGGCGGTTGCCAGGCAGGGGCTGGAGCCCTTGTTGCAGCGGGTGTGGCAGTGCCTGGGCCGGGATCCGGATCTCCATCGACCCGCGGCGGCTAGCAAAATCCAGCCAGTTCGGGGGCAGGAGAATCTTAGAATAGGAGTGCCCCTGCCTTCCCAAAACTCAGAGATGAGCGGCTATGTATATCTCGGCGGAGGATCTGCCCCCCGATTTGCGCCAGATCAAGTTGGCCATTGAGCAGGCGGCCCAGGCGAGGGCGGGAGCTTGTGTGGAGCTGTTGATGCTCCTGCGGTTGTTGGAGGATCTGCACCGCACGATTTTGGAGGGGGCCTTCCGAGAGTCTTTGCCCAACACCCGGCAAGAGCTCTATCGGGTGCTTCAGGATTTGGAGGAAGCAGGCGACTGGCCCTATTTGCCTCGTCTGCATATTCAAGCGCTGATGCAACGGCTAAAAGATTGGCCGCAGGGATCCCTGTCGGTGCCGCCTACCCCTCGTTCTGGGGGAGTTGCGGAAGTGGTGGAAAGCCCTAGCCGCTCCGAGTCTTGAGGTTTTGCTTTTTTCTCCCGAATGGCCGAGTATTTTAAGCTCCATCCACAGCATCCCCAGGCCCGTTCCATCCAACGGATTGCAGCCGCTCTGCGGGAAGGGGCGGTCATGCTTTACCCCACCGATACGGTCTATGCCATTGGCTGCGATGTCACCCACAAGCAGGCGGTGGAGCGGGTAAGGCGTCTCAAGCGGCTTTCCAACGACAAGCCCCTCACCTTTTTGTGCCCTTCGCTTTCCCAAATTGCCCAGTATGCCCAAGTGAGCGATCCCGCCTATCGGCTGATGCGGCGGCTGATCCCGGGCCCGTTTACGTTTTTGCTGCCGGCCACCAAGCTGGTGCCCAAGTTGGTCATGGATCCCAAGCGGAAAACCACCGGCATCCGCGTGCCCGATTCGGCCATCTGTCAGGCGCTGTTGGCCGAGCTGGGCAATCCCATCGTCTCCACCTCGGCCAAGCTGGGCGGGGATCCCGTCGGCTCTTTGGAGGTGGGTTTTGACTCTGCTGGGGATTGGGAAGAGGGGGGAATCTTTACCGCCGAGGACATGCGACAGTTGGAGAAACAGGTGGATTTGGTGCTGGATGACGAGGCTCCCTATCGGGCCCAGGTCTCGACGGTGATCGATCTCACGGGGCCGGAGCCGCTGCTGGTGCGGGCCGGCTTGGGGTACGAGCAGGTGGCGGATCTAATAAATAAATCTAAATCTGAAGCCGGTGGAAGCGGAGGGTTGAGGGCAGAGGGATCCCGTGTTCTCTAGAATAGGGCCGGTGCCTGTGGAGTGTGCCCATGCCTGAGTCTTTGGCTGAGCAAAAGCTGGCCCTGTTGCGCCTGCTGGAGGGGGCTGACCGAGGCCGGAAGGTTTCCCCTGACCAGAAAGCCCAGATCTTGTCTCACATTGCTGCTTTGGAGGCGCTCAACCCCACCCCCAGGCCAACCTCTGTTCCTGAACAGTTGGAGGGGAACTGGCTTACCCTATTTACCACCAGCACAGACCTGCTGCGGCTGGCCCAGTTGCCCCTTCTGACCACCGGCGAGATCTACCAGTGCATTCGGGCCAAAGCTGGGCGGGTCTTTAACGTGGCGGAGATCCAGGGATCCGGCTGGCTGCAGGCTTGGCTGCCCCGGGGAGTTGTGGCGGTGGCGGCCCGCTTCTACCCAGAGTCGGAATGCCGGGTCAGGGTCATTTTCGAGCGCTTGGTGCTCGGATCCCAGGCCTTGATGAGCTACGAGATCGAGAGTTTTCTCTATCTGCTCGAGCGGGATCCCAAACGGATCCCGGCGGTGCAGATCGACGTTCGCCGCCGCGAGCCAAGGGGTTGGCTGGATATCACCTATTTGGATGAGGACCTGCGGATTGGGCGTGGCAGCGAAGGGAGTGTGTTTGTCCTGCAGCGGGTGAGCCGAGGCTGCGGCTAGCCGGAGGTGCCAGAGAGTTCGGCGGCGGCAATTTCAGAAGCAGTCGTCTTGGGAGTTAGGGTAGAGCCTATCTCCCAGAGGGTCTGCAGGGCGCGGTAGGACTCCCGCAAAGTCCGCAACTCCTGTTGGGATTGCTCCAGTTGCCGGGCCCATTCCTCCTGTTGGGAGCGCAGCTTTTGGTTTTCGGATTTTGTGCGCTGCAGGAGGCGCTTAAGTTTTTGCTGCTGCTGCTGGAGTTGGGCCCGCTCGGCTTCCGACTGCTGCAGTTGGATCCCTTGCCGTTCCAGCTCTATTTTTAGGGTGGTAACTTGCGATTGAAGTTGGCGGAGCCTGTGGCGCAGTTCCCGCTCTGGTGTGGGTTTGGCCGGTTTGGAGTTTGGGGAAGAGGGGGGGGGTGATGTTTGGAGATTTTGCAAGTGCCGTTGCAACCGTTGGGCTTGGGCCTGCAGAACTCGGCACCGCTGCTGCTCGCTGCGCAGTTGCGCTTGGGGGCGTTCGCAGGTTTGGATTTCGGCTTTCACCTGCTGCTTGGTGCGGTCGAGGATCTTTTGGTGGCGGAGCTGGGTTTGGCGGATCTCCTCAGCCACTTGCAGAGGACGCGGATCCACTTCGGGTTGCCGCGGCCTACCACCGTGATCGGCAGGATCGAAGGGAGACACAGCCGCCAACAGCGATTCTCGAAAGTCAGGCCAGGAATGCGACTGCAGACCCATCTGAACCAGCCGCCAAACCCCGTAGGAGGCCCCAATTGCAGCCAGGAGCCCAGGGATCCCGGCCAAGGACAGGGAAACCTTGGGCAGGGTCGGCAGGATCTGATCCAGCAGGCCCACCACCAACGCGAAGACAAAGATCCCGCTCCCCGCGGCAGCGGCACCTGAGACCCAAGAGGAGCGGGAGAACATCATCGTTTCTGTTTTTTCGCTAGCAGAACCACCGGAGCAGGAGAACCAGAGGTCAGGTTCACAGATCGCCTGCCTGCATCTCAGTTTATCCCGCCGGCAGCCTCTGTTTCTCGCTTAGGGCACTTGCCAAGCCCGCTGGTGGTAGCTCTGCAATTCGGCCCAGGGATCCGCTGCTGCTGCGGGGGTATGGCCGTGGTTGTGGTGATGGTGAGAGTGATGGTGATGGGATCCGTGCCCATGGGAGTCATGGTCATGGTGATGAGTATGCCCCGCTCCCAGCTCTGCGCTCACCGCCAGGCGAAACTTGCAGAGGTGGCAGTTCATCAGGGTTTGGCCCTGGAGAGCTTCCTGCTCCAGTTGCTGCAGGCTGTGCAGCACCGCGTCCACAAGGCCCAATTCCGGCAGCATCAGCCAGTCGATCTCGGGGTATTGGCGTCGCCGTTCTTGCACCGCCGCCTCGATTTTTTTCACCAGCACCCCTGTAAAGAGAAAATAGGGCAGCACAACCACCCGGCGCGGCTGCCAAGAGAGGGCCCGCTCCAGACCCACCGGCAGGCGGGGATGGGTGATGCCGATAAAGCAGGTTTCCACGGCAGCAAACCCGGATCCTTCCCAAAGCAGCCGGGCCAGCTTACAGGCTTCGGCGTTGGCTTCGGGATCGCTGGAGCCGCGACCGACAAACAGCAACACCGTTTCCGCCCCTGGGATCTGCTGCGGCTGGGCAGCCAGCAGAGTGGCCAATCGCTCCCGCAACAGTTGCAAGATCTCGACCCGGATCCCCAGCGGCCCGCCGTAGTGGATGCGCAACTGCGGGTGGAGGGCCTGCAGACGATCCAGCTCCACCGTCACGTCGAACTTGTTGTGGCGCGCCCCAAAAAGCAGCAGCGGCAGGGCCACGATCTCCTGCCACCCTTGGGCCAAGCATTGTCCCACCCCCTGGGCAATACTGGGCTGGGCTAGCTCCAAAAAGCAGGGGATCACCGGCCGATGGGGGGTGAGGGATTGATAAACTTGGGCCAGCTCCAGAAAGGCTTGCTGCCCTTCAGGGTCACGGGATCCATGGCCGATGAGCAACAGGGGCAAGGCAGGAGAAGAAAACTGCCCAACCGCACGGGGAGGGGAAAAACTGAGGACATCCAACACAAAAAACTCCGTTCCTTGTGAATCGCAAGGGGTACAGGACAAGGGCAGGTGGGTGTTCTGGCTGAGGGAGGGATCCCATCACAGTTGCGTCACAGTGGCGGATTTGCACCGCGCTTTCCCCAGTCTGCCTGAGCCTTTTAGGTTAGCTTGCCGCTTGTCGTTCACCAAGCCCCCTGGGGGGGATGTCCTTGTCTGCCAGAAGATAGCCCTGAGGCATGAGCGGTACGGCAGACTCATGCTCAAAGGGCAGCAAAACTGTTGCCGCGCTAATCCCCCTTGCCCCTGGGAGAGGGCCTAACGCCGGCCTGCCGGTCTGTGGGCTCGAAAGTGTCGCAGGCGCAGGGCATTGGCGACCACCGAAACGGAACTCAGGGCCATGGCTGCCCCCGCCAGCATAGGGTTGAGCAACCAGCCTGTAAAGGGATAGAGCGCCCCAGCGGCAATCGGGATCCCGAGCGTGTTGTAGATAAAGGCGAAGAAGAGGTTTTGGCGGATGTTGGCAAGGGTGGCGCGGCTAAGTTGAATGGCGGTAACCACGCCCCGCAAATCGCCGGATATCAGGGTAATGTCGCTGGCGGCTATGGCCACATCGGTGCCCGTCCCGATGGCGATCCCCACATCGGCTTCTGCCAGTGCCGGCGCATCGTTAATGCCATCTCCCACCATCGCTACCCGGTGGCGGGGCCGTCTGAGCTGGCGAATATAGGCTGCCTTTTGCTCAGGGCGGACTTGGGCGATCACCCGGCGAATGCCTGCCTGCCGAGCAATGGCCTGGGCGGTGGTGGGGTTATCCCCGGTCAGCAGGATCACCTCCAGGCCCATCTCCTGAAGCTGGCGCACCGCTACAGGGGAGGTGGGTTTAATGGGGTCGGCAATCGCCAACAGCCCCACCAGACGGTGGGATTGCGCCACGCCGATCACCGTTTTGCCCTGGCTTTCCCAGGTCTGAACCCGCTCCAACCAAGAGGGATCCCAAGCGATCCCCATCGCCTGCAACCAGCTCAGCCGACCGATGCCGACCCACTGATCCTCCACCCAGGCTTCTGCCCCCTCGCCCACTTTTGCCTGAAAGTGCTGGGCCGGCGGGATCGAGATGCCTTCGGCTTCGGCTTTCTGCACCACTGCCTGGGCCAGCGGATGTTCCGAGTGTTGTTCCACCGCTGCTGCCAGGCGCAACAGGGCTAGGGGGGAAGATCCTGGCGTCCAGATCTCGGTGACGCTGGGACGGCCCTCGGTGAGGGTGCCGGTTTTGTCCAGGACGACTGTGCCCAGGCGATGGGCCAGCCATTCCAGGCTTTCGGCCCGCTTCACCAGGATCCCCAGTTCTGCCCCCCGCCCCGTCGCCACCATGATCGAGGTGGGGGTGGCCAACCCCAGCGCACAAGGGCAGGCGATGATCAGCACCCCAATGGTGTTCACCAAAGCCAGCGTCGGATTGCCCGCCAGCCCCCACCAGAGCACAAAAGTTAGGATGGCTACCCCGATCACCGCCGGCACAAACCAGGCCGTCACCCGATCCGCCACCTGTTGAATGGGAGCTTTGGATCCCTGGGCCTCCTGCACCAGGCGCACGATCTGGGCCAGAAGCGTATCTTTGCCCACCCGCCGCGCTTCCATCACAAAGCTGCCCGTCTGGTTGAGGGTGGCCCCGATAACCTCATCTCCTGCCGACTTGCTCACCGGCAGGCTCTCGCCCGTCACCATCGACTCGTCCAGGCTGGAGGATCCTTCCAGGATCACCCCGTCTACTGGCACCTTCTCACCGGGGCGCACCCGGATGCGATCCCCCACCTGCACCGCCGCAATCGGGATATCCTGCTCCACCCCGTCGCGGATGACCCTTGCCGTTTTCGGCTGCAGCCCGATCAGCTTGCGAATGGCCTCGGAGGTTTGCCCCTTGGCCCGCTGCTCCATCCATTTGCCCACCAGCACCAGGGTGACGACCACCGCCGCCACTTCGTAGTACACATCCGGGTGCAGGCCCTGCTGGTGGAAGAAGTTGGGAAAGAGGGTTGGAAAAAGGGAGTAGAAAAAAGCGGCGCTCGTTCCCAAAGCTACCAAGGTATTCATATCCGCCGAGCGTCGCTGCCAAGCCGCCCAGGCGCCACGATAAAAAGGCTGGCCCACCCAAAACTGCACCGGCGCCGTCAGCAGCAACTGCAACCACGGATCCTGCAGCCAGGGGGGCAGGCCGGGGATCTCCCGCCCCAGCATCATCAGCAGGGATCCGATCAGCAGCACCGTGCTGAGGCCCACTCCTATTGCCACCTTCAGCTTCAATTCCCGTTCTGCCGCCCGTTGGGCGATCCGTTCTGGGTCGGTCGGATCGGACTGTTGCCAATCGTCTTCGACCAAGCGCGCCTGATACCCCGCCTGCTCCACCGCCCGGATCAAGGCTTGCGGATTCACCAGCCGGGGATCCCCTCGCACGATGGCCTGCTCGCTGGCAAAGTTGACCGCTTGTGCCGTAACGCCCCGCACGCGACTGAGGGCCTGTTCAATGACGGCGGTGCAGGAGGCGCAGCTCATGCCCTGGATAGCCAAGCGCCAAGTGCCGCCAGCAGATGAGGCGGACAGGCCGGGGGCAGCGGAATGGGAACCCGAATCAGACATGGCTGTCCTCAGAGCAAAAATTAATAGCAAAAGCCCTCTTTCCCCCAACCAGGGGAAAACCACACCTGTGAACCTTGTCCCGCTACTGCCGACGGGCAAGGGAAAAATCGCTAGGCCGGCGGATAGCCCACTTGGGCGAGCACCTGCCGCCAGACACTTTCCGGCTGCTCAGACGTAATCCGCACCTGCTTGGTCTTGGGATCCGCCTCCACCTGCGCCTGGGGATCCTGTTGCCGCACCGCCTGCGTGATGGTGTCCACACAAGCGGAGCAGGCCAGCTTCGGCACCGTCAAAACAACTTGCATCCTGGGAAACCTCCCCAGCCCAATGCCACCAGCTTGATGCTAAACCTTCCAGTGGGCTGGAAGGTCAAGAGGGTGGCTGAGGCTCCTCTATGTTCCAGCGGTAGTCCACCTGATAGCCCCGCTGTCGCCAGTCCTCTTCCAGTTGCAACTGTTGGGTCAGGGCTTTGCGCAGAGAGTTGATCAGCTCTTGCGTGCGGCCTCGGTTGCCGAAATCCTGCTCTTCGACAGTGGGAAACGTTTGCCGCTCGAGAACCCGCAGCAGAAATTCGTAGTGGACGTGAGCCGGCACAGGAATACGTTTCATCGATCTAGGCCCTTCTTGGGATCCATTGACAATCCTGGGCTTACTGGGATGACAACAGGGAGCGGACGGCTTGGCCGGGATCCGGCTGCGTTACCAGCGCTTCCCCCACCAGCACAGCGCGCACCCCCCAACTGCGCAACTGCTGCAAGTCAGCAGGGGTGTGGATGCCAGACTCGCTGACCACCGGCAGATCGCCGAGGCGCTCCCGATGGGCGACCAAGAGATCCCGCGTCGTGTTCAAGTCCACCGCAAAGGTTTTGAGATCCCGATTGTTGATGCCGATCAGCACCCGTCCTTTGGCCTGTTGCAGGTGCGGCAAGGCCAAAACCCGCTGCAACTCTTGGCAAGTGTGCACCTCCAACAGAGCCGCCATGCCCAGTTGCTGAATGAGCTTGAGAAAATAGCCCAAGTCCGCATCCGAGAGAATGGCGGCAATCAACAGCACCGCATCCGCTCCCAGAGTGCGGGCCCAGAGGATTTGGTAAGGGTAGAGGATGAACTCCTTGCACAAGATGGGGATCCCTACCGCCTGGCGGATCTGGCGCAAGTACTCGCCGCTGCCCTGAAAAAACCGCTCATCCGTGAGCACCGACAGGCAACTGGCTCCCGCCGCCTCGTAGCTTTGGGCAATGGCCACCGGATCAAAGGGATCGCGGAGAACCCCACGGCTGGGGGAAGCTTTTTTCACCTCAGCGATAAGGGAAACGGGGTGAGGGGATTGGGTGAGGGCCGCCACAAAATCCCGCACCGGTGGCGCTTGCTCCAGTTGCTGCTGCAATTGCTTCAGAGGAAGCTGTTCCCGTTGGCGCTCCACCTCCTGCTCTTTGTGCCAGACGATCTCCTCCAAAATGTGGCGTGGCTCGGCCTCTGGAGCCTTTGTCCGGTACACCTGCGAGGCCACCACCACCGGCGGGGCAGGAGAACGCCGACGAACGGCAAGCAGCTCACCTTCCAGCTCCATACCACCCCTGAACAGAACTCTACACCTCACCCTAAACTACTCTAGTGTGCTGCTGTCGGTTTGAATAGCTACTCCGAATATCCCCAAACCGCCTCTGGCAAAGGTGTTTTTTTTACTCTATGGTTGAGTTTAGGGCTGAGCAGCAGCCGATGCCGGTTAGACTGCCAGTTAAGCAGAGAGCCGGCGGAGGCGCTGCTTGAGGCAAGACAAAGGTGCTGCTCAGGACGAGATGGCTCGAGACAGATCCAAGTCAACCCGGGTCAAGCGAGAGGCTTGACGCAGGTTTTCGCGCCCCGGGGTGCCTTGCTCCGGCAGCCGTTTCGTCTCCCCATCTTGCCCAACTGTGGGCAAAGGCTCGGCTGAGGCAGAGTTTGGGATATTGCTGTCCATGCTGTTTTGAAGGAGTTCGGGCGTGCTGTACCTGGCAGAGCTATCCAAGCCGATTGGGTTTGCCAAATCGTCGCTGCAATTGCTAGCCAAGCAGCAGCAGGACAACACCTGGGTGGCCGTGAACGAAGAATCGATTACTCTAGAGGGCCGCATCGCCCAGGAGGCCGGGCGCTTCAAGGATGGGGCCTTGGTGCTGGCAGAAATCACAGGCAGCCGTCAGATTACCCGCATCAACGAAGCCGCTCGCCAACTGGTGACCTACCTACAAAACTTCAGCCAACTTCAGCTCAAAGCCCGCAGCCAAGAGGAAGAGATTGAAAATTGGCGCAAGTCCCTCACCTTTCAGGCGCATGAGCTGACCCGCCGCGAGATGGAGCTGGCAGCCCAAGAAGAGGAGGTGCGGCGGCTGTACGAGCAATACAAGGGCGTGGAGGAAGAGCGCAAGCTTCTAGACAGCCTCAAAGAGGAGTTGGCAGCCCAGCAGGCCTACCTGGCCGAGCAGCAGCGCCTGATCGGAGAACAGCGAGAAGCCCTGAACCGGCAACGGCAGGAACTGGAAGCTCAGTTGCAAGAGGCCCGCTCCAGCCGGCTGGGGGAAGCAGAAGCGGTCCAGCTCCAGATTTTGTTGCAAGAAGTTCAGGAGAGTTTACATTTCTCTGCGAATCCCTTGGCTCTTCTCCAGAGTTTAAAAAGCCAGGTTCAGCAGCAGCAGGATCACTTCAATCAAGAGATTGCCCAACTGGAGCAAGAACGTCAGCAGGCCCACGCTCAACAGGAGGAGCTGGATCAAGACTACCATGCCTGGCGGGAGCGCTGCGCCGCCTGGTGCGGATCCCAACGATCCCTGGAGCAGAGCCAAGCCGAATGGCATGCCCGCCAGGGATCCCTGCGAGCCTATCAGGAGCAACTGCAGAGGATCCTTCAGCAGTTGCAATCCCAAGAGAGCTTGTACCAAAAAGCCTATCGCCTGGTGCAGGAGTACGACTTCATCGTCGATGGCAGCAGCAACGGCGGGTCAGGTGCCTCAGGGTCTGCGATCTCGGTCGAGGAGCTGGCGGCCTTGGTGAGCCAACTGCGCCGAGATTACGAGCAGCGGGCAGCCCAAGTCAGCCAACAGCGGGCCGAGCTGGAGCAAAACCGGCAAACCCTGCGGGAGCTGCAAGAGCGGCTGGCCACCGCCTCTCCGGAGGAGCGGTTCGACATCGAACTGGATATCGACTACGCCCAGTCTGCCTGCAGCGCCCTAGAGGAAGCCCTGCTGCCTCAGGAGAAAAACCTGCAACGGGAATACGAGGAGCTGGCCCGCCAGGAAGCCCGCCTTAGGCAGCTTCAAAATCAGGCTGCCGCCCCAGTTCAGGTCGATATCGGGCCGATCCTGGAGCAGATCGGCAGCCAGAAGCAGGAGCTTCTCCAAGAAAAAAGCCGCCTGCAAACCCTCGTCCACCAACTGGAATCCTCTCTGCCCTTTCAACAAGAGCAACTGGCCCGCCAGCAGCAGGAATTGCAGCAGCAGTGGCAACAGTTGCAGCAAGAGGAGGGATCCCTGCGGGCCCGCACCCAGGCGATGGCAGAAACCTGGGGCCGCCTCAACCATCTGCAGGCCACCCTCTACCCCGAGCGAGATCGCTGGGCGGAGTTAGCGGAACAACTGGCTCAGTTGGAGGCAGAGCTGGCTCAATATCAAGAAAGGGGCTCCACGGCCAGCGCCCATGTCCAGCAGGTGCAATCGCTCCTGGCCGCCCTCACCCAGCGGTAAGGAGCTGTGTCCTGTCGTCTTCCCAAGCAGGCAGGCAGTGCCCACACATTCCTTTTGACACAAAAGGATAGCTTGGTAGCCCCGTACTTGAGGACGGGGCGGAAAAGCCCTTGAGCCACTTTAGTTGCTTCTTTAGAGCTTCTCCAGGAAAACAACCTACTGCGGTGCCAAACCCGCGCGGCAATGACTAACCTGGAGGAACTGAAGTCCTCCGAAGTAAGCAGAACTTTGAGGTTATGCCTCAAAAGACTATCTAGGGGCGTCTTGACAGCGCCTTCGCCAGTCCATTTTGGGCTGCGTAAGAATCCCCTGCCTTCAGGCGCTGGGAGTGTCAAGAGCTTGACGGCCTCAACCAAAGAGAGCAAATCTGGTAAAATTCGGTAGCGCCTTGTAGATAGCGGGATCCCAACTTCTCGAGGCAGAGGAGCAGCGGAGATCCCCGCATTTTATCTGTCAGGAGTGTTCCAGTGTGAGGTCAGCTCGTGCGAATTGCAGTTGATGCGATGGGAGGTGACTACGCTCCCGAAGAGATCATCAAGGGCGCCCTGCTGGCCCATCGCTATCTTCAGGTGGGGATTGCGCTGGTCGGCCGTCCAGACGCGCTTGAGCCTTTCTTGCCCCGGCCCCTGCCTCCTGGGATCACCGTCGTGCCCGCTGAGGAGGTAGTGGGCATGGCGGAAGAGCCCCTGGCGGTGCGCAGGAAGCCGCAAGCCTCTATCAACGTCTCCATGCAACAGGTGCGCGCCAAGCAGGCAGATGCAGTGGTGGCTGCCGGCAACACTGGGGCTACGATGGCCGCTGCCTACCTCAACTTGGGCCGATTGGCGGGGATCGACCGCCCGGCCATCGGTGCTCTTTTGCCCACTTTGAAGGGCAAGCCGGTCTTGCTTTTGGATGTGGGAGCCAACGTGGACTGCCGGCCCCGCTTCTTGGAACAATTTGCCCGCATGGGATCCCTCTACTGCCAGTGCGTGCTGGGGATTGAGAAGCCGCGGGTGGGCCTGCTCAACATTGGCGAGGAGCCCAACAAGGGCAACGACCTGGCCCTGGCCACCCATCAGCGCCTGACCCAGTTGCCGGGGATTCACTTTGCCGGCAACGCCGAGGGGCGAGACGTGCTGACGGGGGACTTTGATGTGGTGGTGTGCGACGGCTTTGTGGGCAACGCCCTGCTCAAGTTTGCCGAGAGCGTCGGCCAGGTGATCACCCAGGTGCTGCGGGAGGAGTTGCCCCGCGGCTGGCGTGGCAAGCTGGGCTGCTGGCTGCTGCAGCCCAATCTGAAGCAGGTGAAGCGGCGCATGGACTATGTGGAATACGGCGGCGCTTTGTTGCTGGGGGTGAACGGCATCTGCGTCATTACCCACGGCAGCTCCAAGGCGGCGATGGTCTACCATGCCATTCGCCTGGCCAAAGAGGCGGCGGAGCAGAAGATCCTACAGCGGCTGCAAGCGGAAATGGCCGACTCTCACCCATCCAAAGTCAATGCCGGACAGAATGCTCCTCCTCTGGCCTCAGCCTCTAACCCCAGTCCAGAAGCCCTGCCGGTAGGATCCCTGGATCGGGTGGAAGGATAGCGTTCATGCCCAGCAATGGCCTCCCGAGCGTGCGGCTGGTGGGGGTGGGGGCTGCCCTGCCGACTCCCTGCCTGAGCAACGACGACCTCAGCCAGATCGTGGAGACTTCCGACGAGTGGATCTGGCCCCGCACCGGCATTCGCCAACGGCGCATCCTGCCCCCCGACCTCAGCCTGGTGGATTTGGCGGCGCAAGCGGCAAAGGCTGCCCTGGCGCAGGCCGGCATCCCGCCCCAGGAGCTGGATCTAATCCTCCTGGCCACCTCCACCGGCGTCGATCGCTTCGGCTCCGCTCCGCGGGTGCAAGCAGCGCTGGGGGCGACACGGGCGGTGGCTTTTGACCTGACGGCAGCCTGTACAGGGTTTGTGTTTGCTGTGGCCACGGCGGCCCAGTTTCTGCAAACCGGGCTGTACCGGCGGGCGCTGGTGGTGGCGGCGGACGTACTCTCTCGCACAGTGGACTGGACAGATCGCACCACCTGTGTCCTATTTGGGGACGGGGCAGGGGCGGTGGTGCTGGAAGCCGCAAGAGAGGGGGACGGCGGCATCCTCAGCATCGAGCTGCGCAGCGATGGCAGTGGCAGCGAGCTGCTCAGCCTGGCCATGGCCACCGAGGCCAGGCCCCTGGTGGGATCCCTGCAGGTGGGTCAATACCGCTGCTGCCCCATCGCCATGAACGGCCGTGAGGTGTACAAGTTCGCCGTCCAAGCGGTGCCGGAGATTATCGAGAAGGCTCTCTTTCGAGCTGGGATTGCCGCAGCAGCCGTGCAAGGCTACTTCATCCACCAGGCCAACCAGCGCATCCTCGATGCTGTGGCCAAGCGGCTGCAGTTGGATCCCCAGCGGGTGGCCAGCGTTCTGGAGCGCTACGGCAACACCTCCGGCGCCTCGGTGCCGATTGCGCTGGCCGACTGGATTGGCCAAAGGCGGTTTGGCCCTGGGGATTTGGGGGTGATGGCTGGCTTCGGCGCCGGCCTCACCTGGGGAGCAATTGTCTTTCGTTGGGGCAGATGAGTTGGAGAGTATTGAACTGATGAGCGTTGCCTGGATCTATCCCGGTCAGGGATCCCAAGTCGTGGGCATGGGAAGGGATTTACAAGATTGGCCAGGGGCGGCCCGCAAGTTGGCTGTGGCCCGCGAGGTGCTGGGATGGGATCCCCTGGCGCTCTCGGAAGAGCAGATCCATCAGACCGGCTACACGCAGCCGGCTTTATTCACTGTATCGGCCCTGCTGACGGACTATCTCTACGCTCAGGGTCAGGCTCCCGCCTGTACAGCCGGCCACAGCTTGGGAGAATATAGCGCCCTCTACGCCGCGGGGGTATTTGATTTTGAGACTGGCCTGCGGCTGGTGGCGCTGCGGGGCCAGTTGATGGAAGCTGCAGGGGATCCCCCCGGCAGCATGGCGGCGCTGATTGGGTTTGATCGCGACAAGCTGGAGCACCTGTGCCAGATGACTCCCGATGTGGTCATTGCCAACGACAACAGCCCGGATCAGGTCGTGATCAGCGGCTCGGTCGAGGGGGTGCAGGCCATCTGTGAGCAGTTGCAGGCCAAGCGCACCGTTCCCCTCAAAGTCAGCGGCGCCTTCCACTCGCCCTTGATGCAGGCGGCGGCGGAAACCTTTGCCCACACCTTGCGCGAGGTTGACTTTCAGGCTCCGCGAGTGCCGGTCTACAGCAATTACACGGCTGCCGCTAGCCGAGATCCCCAGGTCCTCAAGCAGGCACTGCTGTCTCAGATGACTGCCCCAGTCCGCTGGCGAGAAACGGTGCTGCAGATGGCCGCCGACGGCATCCGAGAGGTGTGGGAAATCGGCCCTGGCAATGTGCTGACGGGCTTGGTGAGGCGAACGGCACCTGCCCTGGGACGGTGCAACATCAGCAGCCTCAGCATCGGCTAAGGGATCCCGGCAGCCCTGTTGCTGCAAGTTGCGTTGCTAGCTCCTCAAGGGAGAAGGGCTGCGGGTGAGGAAACCTCCCCAAACAGCAGTTAGGATCAATGAAAACCTGTTTCTGGGGCCGACGATGCCGTCTTCTCCCCCTCGCCAGCTTTGGGTCAATGCTTTTCCCGCTTTGGCTGGCCTTGCCGTGGCCCTCGGCAGCCTGGGATCCGGCGGATCCCTGTGGCAGTCGGGGGCAGCCGCTTTGGCTACGGGCATGACCGGCTACCTCGCCTCCGCCCTGGCTGGGAGTGAGTCCAAAGCCAAAATCCACCTGCTGGAGCAATCTCTGGAGCACCTCAAAAGCCGGCAAGAGCTAGGTTTACAGCACCTGCAAAACGAGCTGGCCGATCTGCGGGCTGCTCTTGCCAATTGGACACCCCTTCGGCAGGAAGAGAAAGCCGGCGATGGAACTGATGCTCAAACCTATTTTGAGTTGGGATCCCAGATCCAAGCTCAGCAAGAATTGCTTTCACAATTGCGTACAGAAGAGCAGAATCTAAAAGCCTCAATAGAAGACTTGCAAGCCAAAAAACAAGAGCTTGTACAACTTTTGAAAGAGTACGTTGCGAAAATTGACCAACTCCGCTGCAAACGGGATCTTTTGGCCCAAGAGATCGCCCGCCTTAATCAAGCTCGCCAAGCAACAGGCTGCAGCAACTTTGCCGCCCATCCCTCTGGGTTTGGAAAGGGATCCCTGGGCTTCAGCTCCGTTTCTGCCACCGCCTACGACGAAATTCTTGCAGCTATTGAGGAGCGAGTAAACGACTTGGACGACATGGCAAAAGCGATGGCAGAGCTGAGCTCGCTCGAGGGCAGATGGTAGCCTATCAGACGCCTTCCGAGTCCGGATCTATTTCATGAATTCGCCGCAGGGATCCCTTATTAAAGGCCGGGAAGCGTAGATAGGGGTACTGTTCCTTGGCCTGCTGCAGCTCTTGAAAGGCGGGGGCCAGGTGGTCTTGGGGGGAGATCCCTGTCACGACACACCAGATCTTGGTGCGTGTCAAGGCCACAAAAGCTTGGTTGCGCCGGCGCAGTTGCTCTTCCACACTGAGCCCCGGTTCGGTGGCGTTTTGAAACTGGCAAACGTAGACTTTCCAAGCTTCATTGCCTTTGGCCCGGAAGATCCCCGCTAGGGTGACATGCCCCGGCAAGCGGAAAATATCCTGACCGGCATCTTCGCCGGCTATGAGAGCTCTAATTCCTCTTTGTTTGAGCTTGGCCTTCAGGCTTTCCCAATAAGGTCTGCTCTTCTTGAAGCTGCCTACACCGGTAACCAGGAGATCCTCCGGCTGAAAACTCCACTGCTTCAGGTCGCGCTCGATTTGTTGGGCAATCCAATTCTGCTCCTCTTCCTCAGAAGGGAAGGTGCGCCAGATTAGCAGCGATTGCGGATCCACCTTGGGCTCAAAGTCTTCTTGATCGATGGGATGGCAAGCCTTGCGGGTGAGGGTAATTGTGGATCCAGGCTTACGAAAATCGCCTTCTACCACTTCGTAACCTAAATTTTCCCACTGCCCTTTTTGAGTAACTCCCTGCAAAGGCTGGTCTCCACGCAAAAGACCCATGTTGATGGCATGGGCAGCCATGAGAATAATCTTCGGAGTGCGGTAGCAATGGGGCAACACAGTGGCCCGCCCTCCCAACTGCACTTTGGGCTTGCCTGTCTCGTCGCGCCCGAATAGCTCGGCTATTCCTGGCACCGTCAGCGAGCCAATGCCCTGGGCTTCGTCATAGGCCCAATAGAGCCGTTTGGGATCCCGTAAAGCCCGATAGGCTAAACGGTAAAAGGCAGGGGGCAAATCTTGACCTTCATCGATCAAAATAACATCGAAGAGCTGAGGGATTTCCTTGGCTTCTTTTTCTAACTTTTCGCAGACGTAGTCGAAGGGCTCAGTTGTATAGTCATTTTTATCCCTTAGCTCTGCCTTTGCCCGCTCCAAGCTTTTGGGCGTTAAGCCACATTCGTTAGCGAGCAATCGATAGAACCCAGTTTGATTTTGGGATCCCCAGGCGTGCATCACCTGGATCTTTTTCCAGTCCGGCTCAAGGTCAAACTTGCTCTGACAGACCTTTGAGATTTGCTCGCGAATTTGGTGATAGAGAGAGCGGGTGTAAAAAACTACCGCAATGTCCCAATCGGGGTGGTCGGCGTGGATCTTGGCCGCTCTGCGAGTCAAGACTACCGTTTTGCCTGTCCCCGCCAGGCCCCGCAACCGCTGTGGCCCCTCAGGATATTGGGTGGCAATTTTGCGTTGGTCTTCATCAAGCTTAAAGATCTGCTCTTGGACGCGACGGATCACCGCCTGGGGATCGTAGCTGTAAGATATTGGGTCATCGCCGGGATCCCCCAACTTTATTCCCAACGTTTTGAGGATCACTTCCCATTCTGTGGCGTTGAGAGGAGCGCCATTGGCCTTTTTGGCCGCATACAGAGTCTGCCGCAACTGCTCTGGATGCTCCAAATCATCTGCAAAAAGCAGCGCCCCGAGAAACGGGGGATCCCCGAAGCGCTCCTGCCATTCTTGTCGCCGAATGCGAGGCAAAGCCAGCCGATATTGCCAGGCAACGCGAGCTTGGAGAGGCCGGGTTTCCGGATTTTGCTGCAGCCAATTCTTGATCTGAAACATTTGGTTATCGGCCTGCCCCAAGGGGGTCTCGGTTTCCCTGTGCCACTCCCGCATGCGCCACTGGCTGCCGTCGATGGCTTCGATATTGTAAAGGTTGCAGCCCTTACACTCGAAAACCCAAAAGCCCAGTTCAAAATGAATCAATAGGATGTCGGGCTTGGCCGTGACGTGGCCCTGATGGTTATAGATACTGAACTGATGGAGGAGGTAGCCGGGATCGGATCCCAGGGCCTGCCGCAGCGCATTCCAAACCACTGCTTCCGCAGCTACCCCAGGTAAGCTGTCGTCCAGAGCGCCGTCGGGTTGAAAGTGCATGGGGGATCCCTCGTTTTCCAACTTGAACCCAATGTACAACAGGAAACCTGAGCTCTTGGGGAAGGATCCAAAGCCCCTAAAGCAAAGACTCAGGTCGGATCCGGGGATCCACCCACATCAAGAGCAGATCGGCCAACAAATTGCCCAGAATGAGCATCACGGCCCCCAGCAAAAGCCCGGCCATCACCACGTTGATGTCGAAGCTCTGGACCGCTTCCAAGAGCAGCTTGCCCAGCCCCGGCCAGTTGAAGAAAAACTCGGCAATAAAAGAGCCGCTGAGCAAATTGGCAAACTCAAAGCCCAAGATCGTGATCAAGGGGTTGACGGCGTTGCGCAATGCATGCAGCCAGATCACCCGCCATTCCGGGATCCCACGCGCCCGCGCCGCCTGGATGTATTCCTGCCGCAGCACGTCCAAGAAGTTGCCGCGGGTAATCCGCTGCAGCCCGGCAAAGCTGGTGATGCTCAGGGCCAGCGTGGGCAAGAGCAGGTGACGGCCCAGATCCAGCAGCTTTCCCCCCCAACCCAGCTCGGCAAAATAAACACTGGTCATCCCGCCCACCGGCAGCCAGCCCACGTTTTGGGCCACGATCAGCAGCAAAATGGCCAGCACAAAGCTGGGCATGGCCTGCCCCAGGTAGCTGAGCAACTGCAACGCCCGATCCAGAGGAGTGTTCTGCTGCAGCGCCCCCAGGATCCCCAGCGGAATGGCGATCATCCAAGTCAGCAAAACGGAGCACACTGCCAACAGCAGGGTGGCGCCGGCGCGGGAGAGGATGAGCTGCGCTACTGGCACGCGATAGGTGTAGCTGACGCCAAAATCCCCCTGCAGCAGATTGCCCAGCCAGGTCAAATACTGCCAAAGCAAGGGTTTATCCAAGCCCAGCCGCGCCTCTTCCTGGGCGATAAACTCCTGGCTGATACTGGGATCCGCCCGCAAGGGATCCAAAAAATCGCCGGGGGCCAGTTGCAGGAGCAAAAAGCTGAGCACCGTGATCAGCAGCAGCACCGGCACCGCTTGGACCAGCCGCTGCAAAACAAGGGCTAGGGGAGGCCAAAGGCTGAACACCCGTCCAGCAGGGGGAGAAGAGGTTGCGGCCACAGGCAGAAGTCGAGTTGAGCGAGGTCCAAATCTCCCTGGGAGTGGGATCCCTGTCGAACTATGCTGCCATTCTCGCGGCCAAATTTCCAGGTTGCTGCCTGGCTTGGAACAGGGCGCAGTTGCCCGTTAGGGGAATTGGGGGTTAAGCCAATCCGGCAGGCGCAAGCTAAGGCGGTAGACTAGTCAGAAGCTTTTTCGATGAGTTGCCGTTGGGAAGATCTCTTGCGAAACCTGTTTCTTACCGGCGCTAGCGGCTGTCTGGGGCATTATGTGTTGGAGCGCCTGGCCCAACAAAGGGATCCCGAGTTTCCGGAGCAGCCCGCCTACCACCTGTACATTCTTATCCGCAACCCCAGCCGCCTGCGGTTGCCCCCGGAGCGTTTGCCTGCCCCCATCACCCTGGTGGCCGGCGATCTCCTGCGCATTCGGCAACACGCCGCCCTGCTGCGGCAGATGGATGGGTTGATCCACATGGCGGCGGCTTGGGGGGATCCCACCCTGACCTGGGCGGTGAACGTCACCCACACCTTGGAGTTGCTCAGCTTGTTGGATCCGGAGCGCTGTCAGCAGGTGATCTACTTTTCCACTGCCAGCCTTTTGAATCAAGCGTTAGAACCTTTGGCCATCGCCGGCCAGGCCGGCACCGACTACATCCGCAGCAAGTACGCGATGCTGCTGCGACGGCAGGAAAGCAGCTTCTGGCCAGATCGCCTGCTCACCCTCTACCCCACCCTGCTGTTTGGCGGCAGCCCCCACCACCCCTACTCCCACATCACCGCCGGCCTCAAGGAGGTGCTCCGCTGGCTGGATTTGATCCGCTTTTTGCGGGTGGATGCCAGCTTCCACTTCATCCACGCTGCCGATGTGGCCGAGATGGTGGCCCATTGGGTGGCCCATCCGCCGGGGGGAGGGGATTGGGTGTTGGGCAACCCCCCCTTGTCGGTGGATGAATGCGTAGAGCAGGTGTGCGCCTATTTTAAAAAACGGATTTATTTCCGCCTGCCCCTGCCCATCGGCCTATTTCGCGCCCTAGCCTTCCTACTTCGGGTGCGACTTTCGGCCTGGGATGAGTACTGCCTGCGCCACCGCCACTTTGTCTATCCGGCCCTCTCCCCAGCAGCGCTGGGCTTGCCCTGCCGCTTCCCTACCGTAGCCTCTCTTCTCGACGCCTACCTCTAGGCCACCTTTGATAGAGTCACGCAACTCCCCTCTCCCCAGGGGTAAGGGATCCCGACAGGGATCAGCCGGCAGAGGCCACTGCTTCTCTGTGAGCCAAGCCTTGAAGCTGAGCAGCAATGCGCTCCCGGTCGAGCCTCTGGCCGATGAACACCAGGCGGGTCAACCGCGGCTCTTGCGGGCGCCAGGGGCGGTCGTAGTAGGTCTCAAATCGGGATCCCACCCCCTGCAGCACCAGGCGCATCGGCTTGTGGGGCACGGCCACAAACCCCTTTACCCGGTAGAGGCATTCCTCTTGAGCCAGTTGACGCAGTTGGGCAACTAGGGATCCCGGCTCATAGCTGCCCTCCAGGCTGAGGCAGAAAGACTCAAAAGCTTCGTGCTCGTGCTCTTCCTCGAAGTCGTGGTGGCTGGGGCGGCGCTCCAACTGATCCTCCACCGCCGCCTGGAAGCCCAAGAGCACTTCTGGGGCAACCTGGCCCCGCTCACAGGGGAGAACTCGAACCTCAGGGCGCAATTGTTGCCGCAGCCAGCTCTCCACCTGGGTTCGCTCCTTCGGCGTGATCTGATCCACCTTGCTCAGCAGCACCAAATCAGCGCAGCTCAACTGATCCTCAAACAGCTCCTCAATGGGAGTCTCGTGATCCAGGCTCTCATCGGCCTGACGCTGCGCCTCCAGCGCCGCCAGATCCCCCACCAGTTGCCCAGAAGCCAGGGCCTGGCCATCCACCACTGCAATCACCGCATCCACCGTGGCGCCGGTGCGAATGGTGGGCCAGCGGAAAGCCTGCACCAGCGGCTTGGGCAAGGCCAATCCTGAAGTCTCAATCAGGATGCAGTCCAGCTCTGCCCGCCGCCGCAGCAGAGCCTCCATGGTCGGCAAGAACTCCTCCTGCACCGTGCAGCAGAGGCAGCCGTTGGCCAGCTCCAGAATGGGGATGGAGCCTCCTCCCTCGCAGAGTTGGCAATCCCGCAGCAGTTCGCCGTCGATGCCCACTTCGCCAAACTCATTGACCACTACGGCGATGCGGCGGCCCTGGTTGTTGAGCAAAAGGTGACGGATCAAAGTGGTCTTGCCGGATCCCAAAAATCCGGTGATGACCGTAACCGGAACTTTGTGCATCTTGATTTGCGCATTCGGCCTTCCCAGTCTCTACCCGTGCTTCCCTCTCTGTCCATCCCGGCAGGGGGGATCCCCAAAAAAAGGCCCCCTGCCGGGGGCCAAAGGTTGTGATCTCTGAGAGACTTCCGGGCTTATCGGATCGGCTTCATCCGGTAAACCGGCTCGTTCTCGCGGCTGATCCCCTTCTCAAAGCCGGCAGCAGCGGCGCGCGCGCGACCAGCATGCCACAGGTGACCGACGAAGAACAGGAAGCCGAAGATGAAGTTGTGGGCTGCCAGCCAGGTGCGCGGGCTGGTGAAGTTCACCGTGTTGATCTCGGTAGCCACACCCCCCACCGAGTTCAGGGATCCCAGCGGCGCGTGGGTCATGTACTCTACCGCACGGCGGGCCTGCCAGGGTTGGATGTCGTTCTTCAGCTTGTCCAGATCCAAGCCATTGGGGCCCAGCAGCGGCTCTTTCCAAGGGGCCCGCACATCCCAGAAGCGCATCGTCTCACCGCCGAAGATGATCTCGCCCGTGGGAGAGCGCATCAGGTACTTACCCAGACCGGTGGGGCCTTGGGCCTGGCCGATGTTCGCCCCCAGGCGCTGGTCGCGCACGATAAAGGTGAGGGCTTGGGCTTGCGAGGCTTCCGGGCCGGTGGGGCCGTAGAACTCGCTGGGGTAAACGGTGTTGTTGAACCAGATGTAGCAGGTGGCAATAAAGCTCATCAGCGAGACCGCCGCCAAGCTGTAGGAGAGATAGGCCTCTCCCGACCAGATAAGAGCACGGCGGGCCCAGCCAAAAGGCTTGGTGAGGATGTGCCAGATCCCACCGGCAATGCAGATGATGCCGATGTAGATGTGGCCGCCGATCACATCCTCCATGTTGTCCACGCTGATGATCCAGCCGTCGCCGCCAAAGGGAGACTTGAACAGGTAGCCGAAGATGACCGCCGGGTTGAGCGTGGGGTTGGTGATCACCCGCACATCGCCACCTCCTGGAGCCCAGGTGTCATAGACACCGCCAAACCACATGGCCTTGGCCACCAATAGGAAAGCCCCCAACCCCAACAGGATCAGGTGGATCCCCAGGATGGTGGTCATCTTGTTCTTGTCTTTCCAGTCGTAGCCGAAGAAGGGGAAAGACTGCTCCAGGGTTTCCGGGCCGCGCACGGCGTGATAAATGCCTCCCAGACCCAGCACCGCGCTGGAGACCAGGTGCAGCACACCGATCACAAAGTAGGGGTAGGTATCGATCACCTCGCCGCCTGGGCCAACTCCCCAGCCCAAAGTGGCCACGTGGGGCATCAGGATCAGCCCCTGCTCGTACATGGGCCGATCCGGCGTGAAGTGAGCCACCTCAAACAGCAGCATCGCTCCCGCCCAGAAGACGATCAGGCCGGCGTGGGCTACGTGAGCGCCCAAAAGCCGACCGGAAAGATTGATCAAGCGAGCATTCCCGGCCCACCAGGCGAACCCGCCCTGGGTGCGATCCTGCATCGCTGCGGAACCAAACGTCGTTGAAGTCACTGAGGCCAGCCTCCGAAAACAGTAAAGGTCACAGTACAGCAAAAGATATGAGGTGAAAAGCAAAGGAGCTTAGGAATGGCCGAGCGCCTACCCATCCAATCCAAGACTTGAATAGGCGAACGCTCGGCCTCGGCTCTCACGTAAAGGATCGAGAGAACTCAAGCGTTCGACAGCCAGCGCCAGTTTAGAGCGCGTTGCCGCGGGGCAGGACTTCCTCGGGGAACTCAAAGCGCTCGTGCGGCTGGTCCTGCGGCGCCATCCAGGCCCGAATCCCCTCGTTGAGCAAAATGTTCTTCGTGTAGAACGTCTCAAACTCAGGGTCTTCCGCCGCCCGCGTCTCCTGACTGATAAAGTCATACGCCCGCAGGTTCAGCGCCAACCCCACCACACCAATGCTCGACATCCACAATCCCGTTACCGGCACAAACAACATGAAAAAGTGCAGCCACCGCTTGTTGGAAAACGCTATCCCAAAAATCTGGCTCCAGTAGCGGTTCGCCGTCACCATCGAGTACGTCTCTTCCGCCTGCGTCGGCTCAAATGCCCGAAACGTGCTCGCCGCTTCCCCATCCTTGTAGAGCGTGTTCTCCACCGTCGCCCCATGGATGGCACACAGCAGCGCTCCACCCAACACGCCGGCCACCCCCATCATGTGGAACGGGTTCAGCGTCCAGTTGTGGAACCCCTGGAAAAACAGCAAAAACCGAAAAATCGCCGCCACTCCAAAGCTGGGCGCAAAAAACCAACTGCTCTGCCCCAGCGGGTAAATCAAAAACACGCTCACAAACACCGCTATCGGCGCGCTAAACGCAATGGCGTTGTAGGGCCGCACCCCCACCAGCCGGGCAATCTCAAACTGCCGCAGCATAAAGCCAATCAGGCCCAGCGCCCCATGGAAGGCCACAAAGGTCCACAGCCCGCCAATCTGGCACCAGCGGGTAAAGTCCCCCTGGGCTTCCGGGCCCCACAGCAGCAGCAGGCTGTGCCCCATGCTGTCGGCGGGGGTGGACACGGCCACCGTCAAAAAGTTGCACCCCTCCAGGTAGGAGCTGGCCAACCCGTGGGTGTACCAAGAGGTTACAAACGTGGTGCCGGTCAGCCAGCCGCCCAGGGCCAAATAGGCGCAAGGAAACAGCAGCAGCCCCGACCAGCCGATAAACACGAATCTGTCGCGCTTGAGCCAGTCGTCGACGATGTCGAACCATCCTCGCTCCTGGCGCGCGCGCCCTACTGCGATGGTCATCTCAACCTCTCCTTAAAAACATGATGAGGACATTAATGAAACTACAAATTTTGCTCCTTTGAAGCAAGACTGGTGCCTAGGTATAAAGACTCAGTCTGCGAACTTGTCGCCTTGGTTTCCCTGCACGGATTCCTGGCCAGAACTGACCAACCGCTGCTTCAGGCAGCTTTGTTGGCGTTCCGAACTGCTCTTGGAATCCTCAGCAGAGCTGTGGCGATCCCGACGAGCCGCCCTAGGGCCACCGAACAAGTTTCACGGCTGTCGGCATTACAATTTAGCCTACGCCAGTAAAGACTTGTAAATTGCTTTCATTATAGAGGGGGGGGACTCGTTCCCATCAAGTCCGAGGTGGCTGGGATCTTCACAGACTGTAATCTTTGCGGTTTTTCTCTCCTGAGATATTGAGCTAGAGGGGCTGCCTCACCCTGGGGAAGGCCGAAGGCACAAGATCCGATATCCTTGAAGGGCGAGGCAATCCACCTGAGAGGAATCTATGGCTAGTGAGATCTTCACCATTGCTGGGCTCTCCATCGTCCTGACCCTAGTGGGTGTGGCGCTTGGATACGGGATCTTGCGCATCACCCAGGGCGGGGCCGAGTAGGGATTTCCTCATTTGGTAAAACATGAAAATCGGCATCGTCGGCGCCGGGGCAGTCGGGGGGCATTTGGCCGTTTGCCTGGCTCGCGCCGGCTTTTCAGTCAGTGTGGTGGCGCGGGGATCCCACCTGCAGGCCATCCGCAGCCAAGGCTTGAAGCTGATCCGGCAGGGGGATCCCCCTGTGGCTTGGGTAGAGCGGCTGACGGCCAGCGACGACTTGGCTGAGCTGGGGCGGCAAGATGTGGTGATCGTTGCTGTCAAGGCCCACAGCTTGCCCCTGCTTGCCCCGCAATTGGGATCCCTGTGTGGCCCGGATAGCCCCGTTGTGGTTGTCCAGAATGGTATCCCCCGGTGGTACTTTTACCGGCATGGCGGCGAGTTTGAGGGGCGCTCCTTGACTTCGGTGGATCCGGGCGGGGTGATCGCCGCGCATCTGCCAGTCGAGCGGGTGATCGGCTGTGTGGTGTACATCGCCGTGCAGTTGGCAGAGCGGGGGGTAGTTTTGCATACCGGTGGCGGGCGCTACATTCTGGGAGAGCCGGATGGGCCGTTGTCGGAGCGGCTGCGCTCTCTGGCGGCCATCTTTGAGCAGGGGCAGCTTTCTGTGGCCCTCACCTCCCAAATTCGGGTCGAGATCTGGCAAAAACTTTGGGGGAACGCCGCCTTCAATCCCATCAGCGCCCTTACCCGCGCGGCCCAAGACGCAATTGCCCAGTACCCGCCCACCCATGCTTTGGTTCGGTCGGCGATGCAGGAAACCGAGGCGGTGGCCCAAGCATTTGGGATCCGGCTGCCGGTCTCTTTGGAAGAGCGGCTGAAGGATGCAGCCCGTGTGGGCTCCCATCGCACCTCGATGCTGCAGGATATCGAGCGGGGGCAACCGACGGAGATCGAGAGCATTGTCGGCGCCATCACGGAGCTGGGGCGTTGGGCGGGGATCCCGACTCCCCATCAGAACCTCTGGGGTACTCCCGCCACAGCGCAGCTTGGCGGGATGGAGGATAGGCGGTGAGACGAAGGGGTTCAATGCCCCTGAGTCTCACAATCTGGGCGTTGCCTGCTGCT
>NZ_JANSHJ010000079.1:0-1690 GCF_047502615.1 Synechococcus sp. W60.3
CCTGGCGGCCATGATGCGCAACGGCAACGTCTTCCCCCTCTTCCCGCCGGATGCCAACTGTGCCCAAGCTGCCTACGAATGGGCCCTATCCACCTGCAACAAAGGGATCCCTATCATCGCCAGCAAAACCCCCCTGCCCATCCGCACCACCCTAGAACAAGCCCGCCAAGCAGTAGAGCAGGGCTGCATCGTCCTTCAGGAGTTTCCCGGATCCCGAACCGTCGTCTTTGCCGTGGTGGGGGATATGGTTCTCCTGCCCGTGTTCGAGGCGGCTGAGCAGCTCCAAGCCCAAGGGATCGGCTGCAAAATCGTCTCGGTGATTAACCCCCGCCGTCTGTATCGCCACGGCGACGTGGCTTGGTCCACCTGTGCTCAGCCAGATGGGGAATTCATGTCCGACCAAGAATTTGCCGCTTGGTTTGCCGGCGAGGCCCTCATCGGCGTAACAGGCGGATCTAGCCTGATGCTCGAACCCTTGATGTTGCGCTATGCCGGCCCGCGGGATTTCTTCGCTTGGAAACGCGGCGAAACCACCGCCACCCCCGCCGAATTGATGGACTACAACGGCCTGACAGCTCAGGCACTGTCAGAACGAGCCAAGCAACTGCTATGCTGAGGGCAAGCTTTCAATCTACCAAGGGATTACCCCAGTTTCACACTTCGAGAAGTTCTAAGTGTCAGTTTTTTGTTTACCTTTGTCGTCCTATGGCCAGTGCTAACTCTCTTCGGGAGAAACTTGAGAAAATATCTCCTAGCGAAAAAACTGAGCAAGTTATTGTCCAGTATTTTGCCAACCCTCTCCTCTACGAGCTGGGCTTTGACGATCTAGAGATTAGACCTCAATTTGAGACAGGCTGTGGAAAGGTAGACTTTGCAGCACGGAAGAATACGGAAGCTACGGATATTTTTTATAACTCCCAGAAAAATCCATATCTTTTTTTAGAAGTCAAATCTAGAACATATGACCTCAGTGAAGGCTCTTCCACTTACGAAGAAGCAGTAGATCAAGTAAAAGGATACCTATCTAGAGAGCGCTCTAAGTCTGCAAAGTGGGGAATAATCACAAACGCGAGTTACATCCAGATCTGGAGGAAGCATGGAAAAGTCGTCCACCCTGCTACAGCAAACTTATCCATTAATCCAGATAACGTTGAGACCATAGTACGTGATTTGCGAAACAAGCTAGAAAACTATGAGCGTGCCTTGACTATATGTGTGTACAATAACAAAGGAGGCGTAGGCAAAACAACGACGGTCATTAACCTTGCGGCAGCACTAAAAACCAAGGGAAAAAAGGTCTTAGTTGTTGACTTTGATTCTCAGGGTGATCTGACAAGAAGTTTGGGAGCCACTCCTGGAAAAATTACACTGACGCAATGTTTAAAGGATCCCAAAATAGACGTCCATGCCATTGTCCAAACATATAAACTCAAGGGATTTTCCATCTTCGACATTATCCCAAGAGACCCTGAACTAGAGACGTTGACTGATAGCCGGGCAGTAGCATATATCCCAAAGGGAACTCGGCGCCTTCGCGATCTCATTGCTCCTCTTCGCAATGAGTATGATTACATCCTAATCGACTGCCCAACTCAATGGCTTTACTTCAGCCAAAGTGGTGTTTTTGCTGCCGATGTTATTTTGATACCTACCCGCCCCGACGATCTGTCTTCCCTGAATAATGCTGCTA
>NZ_JANSHJ010000026.1:0-3096 GCF_047502615.1 Synechococcus sp. W60.3
GTAAACAGGCTGGCAAAACAGTGGTGGCAGGCGTTGAGCACCGCCCGCACTCCACGCACGTTCAGGTAGGTCTCCTGCTGGCCGGCAAAGCTGGCATCCGGCAAGTCTTCTGCCGTGGCGCTGGAGCGCACTGCCACATCGGTGTCGGGGCCGTAGCGCTCGCACAGCTTCTGGTAGGCTTCGGCGATGGCCTGCTCTAGCTGAGGGGGGAAGGGAGTTTGCAAGATCAAGGTGCGGGCAGCCTTGCCCCGCTCGCGCAAATTTTGGACATTCTCAATGTCTAAGTCTTTGAAAATCTCCTGCAACTTCTCCTCTAGGCCCGCAGAGGCGATGAACTGGCGATACGCATGGGCGGTGGTGGCAAATCCTGTCGGCACCTGGATCCCCTTTGAGGTGAGCTGCTGCAGCATTTCTCCCAAGGAGGCGTTTTTCCCGCCTACCTGAGCAATATCCCGTAGGCCCACCTCTGTGAGAGACAAAACCAAGGGCGGCTCTGAGCCAAGCTGGGGTTGAGAGGGTTGCTGAAGCTGGGATCCCCTGGTTGCTCCATCCGACATGCCTTACCTCCTTCTTAGATCCATTGAGCGATCCATTGAGCCAACGCCAATTGCTGGGGTGTGCTGTGTTGTCGGCTTGGGATCGCTCCCGGCTCTCCTATGCCAACACTCGGCCCAACTCATTCTTGGTGGGCCATAGCCTCACTCTAGTCAGGATTTTCTGCCCCTTAAAATTGCCCAGGGATCCCCCCAAGAAGGCTTAGAAGGCGATGAGACAAGGCAGATCCCCCCACCACCTGCCTGCGGAAGTTGCTGCAAATCTTCGACCTTTTTTACTCAGTGCAAAAGTAGCCGGGCTGCCACAATGGTCAAAGAAGGCAATTTGGGCAACAACGGCATGGAGGGCCACAAGGAGGCTGCAGCAGACATTCGCCAGATCAGGGTGACGGAAAAACAGCAGGGCTTGCGGCTGGATCGAGGATTGGCAGAGCAACTGCCGGAGCTGTCGCGGTCGCGCCTGCAGCAGCTTATCCGCCAGGGCCAGGTTTGGCTCAATGGGCAGCCCTGCCGGGATAAGGATCGCCCCCTGCAAGCTGGGGATGAAGTCGAGGTGCGGATCCCGCCAGCCACCCCGACTGCCCTGCAGCCGGAGCCGATCCCCTTGGACATTCTTTACGAAGATGACGATTTGCTTGTGATCAACAAGCCCCGCGGTTTGGTGGTGCACCCCGCCCCCGGCCACGCCAGTGGCACCCTGGTGCACGCCCTGCTGGCCCACTGCCCCCATCTTTCAGGCATCAACGGCGAGCTGCGTCCAGGTATTGTCCATCGCCTTGACAAAGACACCACTGGTGCCCTGGTGATTGCCAAACACGATCAGGCCCACCAGCACCTACAAGCCCAGATCCAGGCCAAAACCGCCCGGCGCATCTACTTGGGGGTGGTGTTTGGCCGGCCGGCCCAAAGCCAAGGCACCGTCTCTGCCCCCATTGGGAGGCACCCGGTGGATCGGCAGAAAATGGCCGTCCTGACCCCTGGCCAAGGGCGAGTGGCGGTAACCCACTGGCAAGTGTTGGAGCGGCTGGGCAACTACACCCTGATGCAGTTTGAGCTGGAGACCGGGCGCACCCATCAAATTCGGGTGCATGCTGCCCACATGCGCCTACCCATTGTCGGGGATCCCCTCTACACCCAGAGCAAAACCAGCCCTGTTAAGCTGGGCGGCCAAGCTCTCCATGCCTGGAAGCTCTCCTTTGTTCACCCGCGCACAGGCCAGCCGCTGCAGTTTACCGCTCCCCTGCCGGAGGAGTTTGAGCGGCTCTTGCGGCAGTTGCGCAGCCAGGCGGGCTAGGCAGCCTCTGGGGTTTCCCCCTTGCTTTGCCTGGTCATTGCAAACGGCTGTGGAACAGCTGGTTGGTTGATCCCCAGCTCCCCTCGCCCGAAAGGGGTGAGGGTCAGCGGCGAAGGGTCTTCATCTTGTTTGAAACGAGTATGCCCAGTTGTCCCCACACCCGTGGGGGTGAACCCGGCCAGAGAAGAGAATTAAGACAATCTCACATCTGCTGGGATCCCTTGCGTGGATGAGTAACACTGGGACTAGGTCGCAGAAGCGGCGCGTAGCGCAATCTCAAGGAGCCGAACATGAGCAAGAGCTTGCTGGAGCAGTTGCGAGAGATGACCGTCGTGGTCGCCGATACGGGTGATATCAACGCCATCGAGAGCTTTAAGCCGCAGGATGCCACCACCAATCCCTCTTTGATCACAGCGGCTGCCCAAATGCCCCAGTACCAGGGCATTGTCGATGAAACCTTGCTCAAGGCCCGCCAAGAACTGGGATCCAAAGCCGACATCAAAACCGTGGTGGCCCACGCCATCGATCAACTGGCCGTGGCCTTTGGCGTGCGCATTTTGTCCATCATTCCTGGCCGGGTCTCGACGGAGGTGGATGCCCGCCTCTCTTACGACACAGAAGCCACAGTTGCCAAAGCCCGCCATTTGATCGAGCTCTACAAGGCGGCAGGAGCGGATCCCAAGCGGGTGCTGATTAAAATTGCCTCGACTTGGGAAGGGATCCGGGCTGCCGAGATCCTGGAGAAAGAAGGGATCCACTGCAACCTTACCCTGTTGTTTGGCTTGCACCAAGCCATAGCCTGCGCCGAAGCGGGGGTGAAGCTGATCTCGCCCTTTGTAGGCCGCATCTTGGATTGGTATAAGAAACACACGGGCCGGGAGAGCTATCCCCCTGCCGAAGATCCGGGGGTGCAGTCGGTGACCCAGATTTACAACTACTTCCGCAAATACGACTATCCGACCGAGGTGATGGGGGCCAGCTTCCGCAACATCGGGGAGATCATCGAGTTGGCCGGCTGCGATCTTCTCACCATCTCGCCCGCCTTGCTGGCGGAGCTGCAGAACACCGAGGGTTACCTGGAGCGCAAACTGGATCCGGAAAAAGCCAAGAAAATGGACATCCCGCGCCTGGTGATGGATCGAGCTACCTTCGACCAGATGCACCGGGAAAACCGCATGGCCTCAGAAAAGCTGGAAGAAGGGATCCAGGGCTTCTCCAAGGCGCTGGAGGTGCTGGAAAAACTGCTCA
>NZ_JANSHJ010000026.1:3106-7817 GCF_047502615.1 Synechococcus sp. W60.3
TTTTTGGAGTTTTTGAGAAGCGAGCTATGTCCGAAGCTAGATGCGAGGAAGGTTGTGATTATGGACAATTTAAATATCCACAAGAGTCGGGAAGTTGAGGAATTGATTAGGGGGACAGGAGCACGAATCCTATACCTGCCTGTGTATGCGCCGGAGTTGAATCCCATTGAGATGATGTGGTCGGTGTTGAAGCATTTTATTCGGCAGCTTTGCAGAATTGGGAAATATAGCATGGAGCAGATAGTGAAGACTTCTTTACTACTGATCAATCCATCCTCCTTCCGAAGTTGGTTTGCTAAGTGCTGCTATTGTACCCCTTGAGCCCTTAACAGGCTGTAACAAACTTGTTCCGACACTATACCCTTAGAGGAGAAACAGCCATGCGACTGGAAATTCATTTGATTCAAAGTTTCCCTCCTGCCAACCTAAACCGCGATGAAAATGGCATGCCTAAATCTACGATATTCGGCGGTCGTCCACGAGCGCGAATCTCTAGCCAGTGCCAGAAGCGGGCAGTGCGAAAATACTATCACCAATATGCTGAGCTAGACCCGGCTCACTTTGCCGCTCGCTCTCGCAACTGGCTCCCTGAGTTGAAATCTAAGCTTGTGAAGGCAGGGATCCCTGATGAGCAAGCTGGAATGGCCGCTCGGCTTGCCTTAGAGCAAGGGCTTAAGCTCAAGTTTAATGATAAAAATGAAGCCACCACCATTGTATTTTTGGGGAAGACGGAACTTGATGCAATTGCCGAAATCTTAATCAAAAACTGGTCTGCCATTGAATCCGCATTGCGAGAGGAAAAGCCCAAACTTCCCCAAAAAATAGCCAAGGCGATCGAAAAAGCTTTGGTTGATACAGGAAAACCCGGTGATGTAGCTTTGTTTGGTCGGATGATGGCCTCGCTACCCACAGTCAATGTCGATGCTGCTGTTCAGGTGGCCCATGCAATTAGTATCAATGCCCTACAACAAGAGTTCGACTTCTTTACAGCCGTAGACGACCTGGGCAGTAGTGAGGACACCGGAGCCGATCACATGGGCGAGACGGGGTACAACAGCTCTACATACTACCGCTTTGCTGTTCTCGACAAGAAACAGTTGGTTGAAAACCTAGGCGGAACTGAACATCTAGGATCCATCATCAAGGCTTTTGCTACGGCTTTCATTCATGCTGTGCCCAGTGGACATCAAAACGGATTTGCCGCTCACACTCGGCCAGCATTGGTGATGGCAGTAGTTCGGGAAGGGCAGCCTATTTCCTTAGTGGATGCCTTTGAAAATCCGGTTGCTCCCAGTGGAGGATTTAGCCTACTGGAAAATGCCGTTAAAGCTTTAGATGAGTATTGGGGATCACTGGTCAAGATGTATGGAGAAGCTGACGTGCAGTATAAAGGCGTTGTTGTCCTTGATAGGCTGGCTGCGAGACTCAATGTACTCAAGTCTAGCAAGAAAGATTCTGTAGAAGAGCTCTTAAAAAGTGCTCTCAAAGCCTTTGGCGTGGCCAGCAACGGCCAAGGAGCTTAGATCATGACTACGCTTCTCATGCGATTGCGGGCTCCGATGATGAGCTGGGGCGACCACAGCCAGTTTGATTATCGCGATAGCCGTCGTGAGCCTACAAAGTCGGCGGTGATCGGGATCCTCTGTGCGGCACTGGGTCGCCCTCGCTGGGAACCTGTTGATGATCTGGCTGCCCTGAAAATGGGGGTGCGAGTGAACAAGGAAGGGATCCTTTGTAAGGATTTCCACACAGTACAAATAAAAGAGACGATCAGCAATCGCTACTACGTAGCAGATGGGGATTACCTGGTGGGATTGGAAGGGGATCCTAATTTGCTGAGAACTTTGGATCAAGCCCTGCAAAAACCTTACTGGCAAGTGTTTCTGGGACGGAAAAGCTTTATTCCCAGCCGCCCTTTGCGAGTGGGGCTTGTGGAGCAGCCTTTGCTGGAAGCTTTGCGTCAGCACCCTTATGAGTGTTCTAGACGCGGGAAGCGTCCCTCCCAACTCCGCTTTGTTTTGGAGGTCTCTGAGAGTCTGGATGTGCGCCAAGATGTGCCTTTGAGCTGGCAGCCGCGGCGCTTCGGTTGCCGGGCTGTGGAGACGGAATACCATGAACTCCCGGAGGCGATATGTATCTTTCCCGGCTAATTCTAAACGAGCGACAGCTTCTGGTGCAGCGAGAGCTCAGTAATGCTCACGCTTTGCACCAGCGAATTATGCATGGTTTTCCCGATCAACCTACCAAAACCCCTCGCTCCGATTGGCATATTCTTTACCGTCAAGAACCTGATGGCTGCACCATCCTGGTGCAATCGGTCATTCAGCCGGATTGGTCTCGCTTGCCACAGGGTTATGTCCAAAGGGATCCAGAAGTCAAAATCTTCGACCTGAGGCCAGAAGTTCTAAGTAAGGGAAGATACTTTCAGTTCCGACTCCGAGCAAATCCCAGCAAGCGAGATAAGAAGACCCGCAAGATTGTTGGCTTTTTTCGCTCTGAGGATCAACTGGAATGGCTCCGCCGCCAGGGCTGTCAGCATGGGTTTGAGGTGTTGGCTGCAGAAGGGATCCCATCGCCGCAAATATTTGGGATCAAAAAGGGGCTCTCCGGGCCAGTTCGTATCCACACCGTTTTGTTCCAGGGCATATTGCGGGTAACTGATTCTGAAGCTTTTGTTAAAGCAGTACAACAAGGAATTGGGCGAGGACGCTCCTACGGATGTGGACTTCTATCGCTCAGCAAGATCAGTTACTTTCCACGCTAGTTTTGCCTTTTAAGGGGGAGTGTCTTATGATCGCAAAGACAACTACGAAAAGTTTACGATCTATCCCGAAGGTTCGAGATAGCATAAGCTTTGTCTATGTAGAACGGTGCCGAATTGAGCAAGATGCGAAAGCTGTTGCCGTTTTGCAAGAAGATGGCAGATATATAATCCCTTGTGCCAGCTTGACCACTTTAATGCTAGGCCCTGGGACAGCAATTACTCACGCTGCCATCAAGAACTTGGCCGATGGGCTCTGCTCGGTCCAGTGGGTTGGCGAAGATGGGCTACGCTTCTATGCCAGTGGATCCCATCCTTCCAGCAGCGTGGAAAGGCTTTATCACCAGGCCAAACTATGGGCAGATCCCGTCCAGCATATGGAAGTGGTTCGGCGTATGTATTCATTTCGCTTTCCCGAACCTCTCAAAGAAGGGCTAACCCTTGAGCAGATTCGCGGACTGGAGGGGGTGCGAGTGCGAACTGTTTACAGCCGCCTTAGTAAAGAAACAGGGGTAAATTGGAAGGGACGCTCCTACAAGCTCAAGGAATGGGAGTGTGCTGATCCCGTTAATCGTGCTCTTTCTGTTGCCAATACTTGCCTCTACGCTGTTTGCCAGGCAGCGCTCAATGCCGTAGGCTATTCAACTGCGTTGGGGTTTATTCACATCGGCAAGCCCTTATCTTTTGTTTATGACGTTGCCGATCTCTACAAGACAGAGATCACCATCCCTGTTGCCTTCAAGGCTGCCGCTGAGTTGATGCCAAACTTTGAGTCGAGAACTAGGCAACTGTGTCGAGAAAAGTTTGTAGAGCATCGGTTGATGCAGAGAATCATAGACGATGTTGATGCCATCCTCGGCTTCAGAGCCACACAGGAGGAGTCAAGCCCTGTAGGATCTCTTTGGGATAACGAGAAGGGAGCTGTTGAGGGGGGAGTGAGCTACGGAGAAGAGTTGGATGAGGAAATGTCGGTCTGATGGTGGTCTTTATCTTAGAGAATGTCCCCGCAAGTTTGAGAGGAGACCTAAGTCGCTGGCTGTTTGAGATCAAGGCGGGGGTCTTTGTCGGTCGCGTCTCAGCCCTGGTTCGAGAAGAACTGTGGGCACGGGTGACCAGCAAAATCGGCGACGGCTCTGCACTGATGGTCTATTCCACCAACTCAGAGCAGGGATTCTCGGCCAGGAGCATCGGGGATCCCTCGCGGCAGCTAGTAGACATAGAAGGGGTGCTGCTGGTCAAAACCTACTAAAATCGGCAAAAATCGAAGGGTTGTCCCCACACCCGTGGGGGTGAACCGCTGCTCACACTCGCAGCAGCACTCGTCCTTGTCGGTTGTCCCCACACCCGTGGGGGTGAACCGCTAGGGTGGTGGAGGCTGCTTGGCGCCACGAACGTTGTCCCCACACCCGTGGGGGTGAACCGGATCGCCGTCCGGCCAGCGGTCGCAGTTGCTCACGTTGTCCCCACACCCGTGGGGGTGAACCGTAGCTCGCCTGAGAGGCGGATAATCCAGGAGCCGTTGTCCCCACACCCGTGGGGGTGAACCCAAGAGCTAGCCTGGTACTGTCAGGCGTTTCTATCGGTTGTCCCCACACCCGTGGGGGTGAACCGCCTGGCGAGCCATTGCCAAGCGGGCGCTGGCAGCGTTGTCCCCACACCCGTGGGGGTGAACCGGCTAACCTGGAGCAATACCGACACCCGGCCGGCCGTTGTCCCCACACCCGTGGGGGTGAACCGGTACAAGACTGTGTCTTACGCGCAAGACTTCGGTTGTCCCCACACCCGTGGGGGTGAACCGTCTCTGGCCACATTCGGCGGCAAGGCGGTGACCCGTTGTCCCCACACCCGTGGGGGTGAACCGCGCGGCCTGTTTGGAGTTAGCGTTGATGGCCCGCGTTGTCCCCACACCCGTGGGGGTGAACCGTCATCGTGCCGGCGCTGGTGGCAGGA
>NZ_JANSHJ010000026.1:7917-33540 GCF_047502615.1 Synechococcus sp. W60.3
ACCAGCAGGCCACCCGCCAGGCGGAGTTGTCCCCACACCCGTGGGGGTGAACCGTCATCGTGCCGGCGCTGGTGGCAGGACGGGTAGGTTGTCCCCACACCCGTGGGGGTGAACCGATCTTGTGGGCCTTTAGACGCGCCGTAACACTCGTTGTCCCCACACCCGTGGGGGTGAACCGAGTGCAGAACCAGCAGGCCACCCGCCAGGCGGAGTTGTCCCCACACCCGTGGGGGTGAACCGTATCGGCGGGGTACGAGGTCGACGTGGATCCGACGTTGTCCCCACACCCGTGGGGGTGAACCGTGAGACAGGAGGCCATCCGCCTGCTCAACCGCGGTTGTCCCCACACCCGTGGGGGTGAACCGCTAGGTTGGCCCCGTGACGGCACAGCCGTGCATCGTTGTCCCCACACCCGTGGGGGTGAACCCAAGTGGACGCCGAAGCTGCGGGAGTTCACCGGCTGTTGTCCCCACACCCGTGGGGGTGAACCGCCAAAGCGCTCTTAGAGAAGGCGAGATGGTACGCGTTGTCCCCACACCCGTGGGGGTGAACCGCTAGGTTGGCCCCGTGACGGCACAGCCGTGCATCGTTGTCCCCACACCCGTGGGGGTGAACCCAAGTGGACGCCGAAGCTGCGGGAGTTCACCGGCTGTTGTCCCCACACCCGTGGGGGTGAACCGCCAAAGCGCTCTTAGAGAAGGCGAGATGGTACGCGTTGTCCCCACACCCGTGGGGGTGAACCAATCTATGAGCCCCCTGGTAGTTCTCCTGCTGTACGTTGTCCCCACATCTGTGGGAGTAGCCGGCTAGACAATTAAGACAATCTCACATCTACCGGGATCCCTTGCCTAGGTGGGCGACACTGGGGTTAGGTCGCAGAAGCGCGATATCTAAGGAGGGGAGTATGAGCAGGAGCTTGCTGGAGCAGTTGCGAGAGATGACGGTGGTGGTGGCCGACACGGGGGATATCAACGCCATCGAGACCTTTAAGCCGCAGGATGCCACCACCAATCCCTCTTTGATTACAGCAGCCGCCCAAATGCCCCAGTACCAGGGCATTGTCGATGAGACCTTGCTCAAGGCCCGCCAAGGCCTGGGATCCAAAGCCGACACCAAAGCCGTGGTGGCCCACGCCATCGACCAACTGGCGGTGGCCTTTGGCGTGCGCATTTTGTCCATCATCCCCGGTCGGGTTTCGACGGAGGTGGACGCCCGGCTCTCCTACGACACAGCAGCCACCGTGGCCAAGGCCCGCCATCTCATCGAGCTCTACAAGGCGGCAGGGGCGGATCCCAAGCGGGTGCTCATTAAGATTGCGGCTACTTGGGAAGGGATCCGCGCCGCCGAGATCCTGGAAAAAGAAGGGATCCACTGCAACCTGACTTTGATGTTTGGCCTGCACCAGGCCATTGCCTGCGCCGAAGCGGGGGTAACCCTCATCTCGCCCTTTGTGGGCCGCATCCTGGATTGGTACAAAAAACACACAGGCCGGGAGAGCTACCCGCCCGCCGAAGATCCAGGCGTGCAGTCGGTAACCCAGATCTACAACTATCTGCGCAAATACGATTACCCAACGGAAGTGATGGGGGCCAGCTTCCGCAACATTGGCGAGATCATCGAGCTGGCCGGCTGCGATCTCCTAACCATCTCGCCGGCTTTGTTGGCGGAGCTGCAAAACACCGAGGGCCACCTGGAGCGCAAGCTGGATCCGGAAAAAGCTAAGAAAATGGATATTCCCCGCCTGGTGATGGATCGGGCCACCTTCGACCAGATGCACCGGGAAAACCGCATGGCCTCGGAAAAACTAGAAGAAGGGATCCAGGGCTTCTCCAAGGCGCTGGAGGTGCTGGAAAAACTGCTCACCGAGCGGCTGCAGAAGCTGGAGGGCGCCAAGGAAACGATTACCCACGCCGCCCAGGATGTCTTCCGCATCTACGACCTGGATGGGGATGGCTTCATCACCCGCGAGGAGTGGATGGGAGCAGATCGCGTCTTCGATGCCCTCGACACTAACCAAGATGGCAAAATCACTCCCGAAGAAATGCTGGTCGGACTGGGGGCAGCCGTTTATCTGAGAAATTAGCCAGGCAAGCAAGCCCTATGGGCGAGAGCTTTCGCCGCTTTGGAGATGCAGTAGCCGCCCTGGAGGCCCAGGCCCGCCGCTGGATTGCCCAGTATCTGCAGGGGATCCCTTACGATCCGCCGCCGGGGCCGGCGGCCAGACAAGTGCTGCACTGGATCGAGACCGACTTGCTCCCTCGGCTGCAGCAAACCCCCCAGGAGCTGAGGCATCTCCTGCACGGGCTCAACGGCGGCTATGTGCCCAGCGGCCCTTCCGGTGCCCCCACCCGGGGCCGGGTGGAGGTGTTGCCCACCGGGCGCAACTTCTACTCGGTGGATATCCGCGCCATCCCTACCCCCACCGCCTGGCAGGTTGGCTCGCTGGCTGCCGAGCGGCTGGTGGAGCGCTACGTGCAAGAGCAGGGGGAATATCCCCGCCACCTGGGCCTATCCGTTTGGGGCACCTCTACCCTGCGCACCGGCGGCGACGACTGGGCCGAGGCGCTGGCGCTCTTGGGAGTCAGGCCCCGCTGGGAGGGGGGACGGGTGGTGGATATTGAGATTTTGCCCGTGGCGGTTTTGGGCCGGCCCCGCGTGGATGTAACCCTGCGCATTTCTGGGTTCTTTCGCGATGCTTTTCCCAACCTGATTGCCCTCTTCGACCGCGCCGTGCAGGCCGTGGCCGCCCTGGAGGAGCCGGAAAGCGACAACCCCCTGCGGGCCCAGGTGCTGGCCGATACCCAGTACTGGCAGGAGCAAGGGATCCCGCCTTCAGAAGCGGCAAAGCAAGCGCGGCTGCGCATCTTTGGCTCCAAGCCGGGGGCCTACGGAGCCGGCCTGCAGGGGCTGATCGAGGCGCAAAACTGGGAAACGGAAGCGGATCTGGCCCGCGCCTACCTCAACTGGAGCAGCTACGCCTACCGGGCCGAGGGCGAAGGAGAGCCGGCCCCCGCAGCCCTGCGGCGGCAACTGGCCCGCCTGCAAATTGTCCTGCACAACCAAGACAACCGCGAGCACGATCTCCTTGACTCGGACGACTACTACCAGTTTCAGGGAGGCATGGTGGCAGCGGTGCGGGCGCTCCAGGGCCGCAACCCCCAGATCTACTTCGGGGATCACGCCCGTCCCCACAACCCCAAGATCCGCACCCTGGCCGAAGAAATCGACCGCGTCTACCGCGCCCGCGTCGTCAACCCCAAGTGGATTGCCGGCGTGATGCGCCACGGCTACAAAGGCGCCTTCGAGATGGCCGCCACCCTGGACTACCTCTTCGCCTACGACGTCACCACCCACGCCGTGCCGGACTTTATGTACGCTGGCCTGGCCCGCGCCTACTTGCTGGATCCCCGGGTGCAGCAGTTTTTGCGCAACCACAACCCTTGGGCGCTGCGGGACATGAGCGAGCGGCTGCTGGAAGCCCACCAGCGGGGCTACTGGCAAGAGCAGGCGCCGGAGCTGGTGCCCCACCTAGAAGCCCTGATGCTGGAGACGGAAGCCCGCCTGGAGGCTACCCAGGGATCCCTGGCGGGGGAAGGTTAAGTTCGGCTAAGATGCTCTCAGCAAACCAGACGCGGAGGGATCCCGATCCATGAGCAAAGCCAAGCTGTTGCGAGAGATTCTGGGGCCCCTGCTGGAAGATTACCGCTACTGGTTTGAGCGCTCTCGTCGCTTTTTGCAAGAAGAAACTTTAGAATTCATCAGCCCAGAGGCGCAGCAGGCCCTCCTGGAGCGGGTTTTGGCTGCCCAAGCGGAGCTCCAGGCAGCGGAAGCCCTCTATCAGTTGTCGGATAATGAAGTTGGCGTTGACCCGGCCCTGATGGCAAAATGGCATCGCCTGCTGATGGAGTGCGCCGAGCTGGGCCGTCGCTTTCGCCAAATTCACCCCTCCTCCGACTCATCTGACCCGTGATGCTGCAGATCCTCTACCTCATCGCTTTTGTGGCCATTGCCTTTGTAGCCCTGCGCAACCTGGTGGCCAACGTGGTTACTCTGAGCAAAGAAGAGCGCAAGGCCTCGCCACGTCGAGGCCGCCGGCAGGTGCCCCACCCAGAGCTGTTGGATGAAGAAGGCAACCTGACGGAAGAGCCCTTGCTGGTCATTCGCTCGGCCAGCTTGGAAGAGGCCCGCAGCCGCCTGGAGGATCTCTACTCTGGCTCTCCCGACGAGGACTAAAAAAGGGAGTTCAAGAGCGGCGCAGGAGCTCCCCCTTTCTCGGTGTCGGCCCGAGTCAGGTGTGGGGGTGAGCAGCCTTTCCTGGATGAAGTTGCAGTAAAACATTTGGCGCCGAGAACTATCCCCAACTCCCCTCTCCCTCAGGGAGAGGGGCCAGGGGTGAGGGCAGCGGCGCGGGGCGCTTGGGTAGGCAGCAAGGTATCTTAATCTTGTCTGAGACAACTGCAGTCAATCTGGTTCTTCACCCAGTGGCCTCTGGAGCTGGCCTGCAGCGTTTGCGCAAACGTCACCAATGGGATCCGATTCCAGTTCCGATTTCGAGGTGGCAGCCGTCCTGGAGGCGGTGCTGAGCAAGCTGAAGGTTTTGGCGGAGACGGGACAGACCTTTGGCCAGCCGATTACCATTGGCGACACAACGATTGTCCCCTACGTGTCGCTCTACTTTGGCGTTGGGGGAGGAGGGGGCCATTTTGGCAAAACGGCCAGCGGCTTTCGCAGCAACGGACGGGATCCGGCCAGCCTGTTTGGCGGAGCGGGGGGCGGGGTGCGCATCGAGCCGGTGGGCTTTTTGGTGATCCGGGGGGAGCGGGTGGAGCTGCTAACCACGGCCCAAAAGCCCAGCCAGTGGAGCCAGCTTGGCGAGACTATAGTTCCCCTGCTGCAGCAGTGGTTGCAAAGCCGGGCCGACAACTCCTCATCCTCAAATGACCAGCCAAATGACTAGCCGCGAATGAAGAGGCGGGATCCCTGGGGGGAGGGCTGCACGTCGATGCGGTGGGGAAAGGCCTCTTGCAGGCTGGGGATGTGGGTGATCACCAGGATGCAGGCAAAGTCGGAGGCAATGGCGTTGATGGCCGCCAGCAACTGGGCCCGCCCGGTGGCGTCCTGGGATCCAAACCCCTCGTCGATGATCAACGTTTGCAGGTCGGATCCCGAGCGCTGGGTAAGCAGGCGGGAAAGAGCCAGGCGGATGGCGAAGTTGATGCGGAAAGCCTCTCCCCCAGAGTAGGTCTCGTAGGGACGGGTGCCGCGGGGATCGGCGATGAGGATGTCGAGGGTCTCGATCAGCTTCTCCGAGCGCCGCCCCGAGCGCTGGGTTACAAAGCGCAGATGGAGGCGGTGTTGGGTGAGGCGGCCCAGGATCTGGTTGGCCTGGGCCTCTAGCTCTGGCAGGACATTTTCGATGATCAGGGCGGGAATGCCGTTGCGGCCGTAGGCGTTGGCCAGCTCCTGGTACACCTGCTGCTGGCGGCGGGCCTGCTGCAGTTGTCGCTCCAGCTCCGTCCGCTCCGCCTGCTGTTCAAGAGCCTGCTGCAGCCGCTGTCGGGCCGCCCCGATTTGAGAAAGCACCAGATCCAGCTCTTGCCGGTTCTCCTGCAGAGCTTGGCGGATCCCTTCTAGATGAGCCGGGGAAACATCGGGGTGCTCGGCCAGTTGTCGCTGCAGCGCTTCCAGCTCTTGGGCAGCCTGGGCAAAGTGTTGCCGGCTTTCCTGCAGGCGTTGGGACAGGGCCTGGCTGCGGGCTGTGGCTTCCGGCAGCTCCTGGCGGGCCATCTGGAGGGCTTGCAGGCGGGCCGGCCACAGTTGCGCCTGGGCCAGTTCTGCTTTTACCTGCTGGTGCAGGGATCCGTCATAGCCAAGGTGGTCCAGCGCCTGCTCGATCTGGGCCAGGCGTTCTGCCAGCGGCGAGTCAGGGGATCCCGCCTGTTGCAGGGCCTCCAGTTGCGCTTGCAGGGAGGCGATTTGCTCGCCTAGGCGGGCGCGGCGCTCCTGGGCTTTGCGCAGCTCGTGGGAGCGGCCCAGGGCCCAGCGCCAGCGCTCCACCTCTCCCCGTTGCAAGGCATGTTCCCGCTCGTCATAGCCCAGCTGCTGCAGGGCCTGTTGGATCTGGGCAAGCTGCTGCCGCGCCTCTTGGGCATAAGCTTCTTGGCTGAGGATCTGCTCCAGTTCTGCGGCTTCTGCCCGCCGCGCCTCCAGTTGCCGCTGCCGCTCCTGCTCAGCCTCCCACTGCTGTTGCAGGCGCCCCTGAAGGTGCAGGCGCTCGTCCCAGGTGGCCAACTCTTGGCCAAGACGCTGGGCTTCTTCCTACAGCAGCCCGATCTCCCGGTCGGCCACCGCCAGTTGCTCGCGGATTACAAACAGCTCGCCAGCAATTTCCTCTTGCCGCTGGCGGTGTTTCTTCAGCACCACTGCCCTCAAGGACGGGCTGAGCGGACGGGCACAGAGAGGGCAAACCCAAATTGGGGCGGTCGGCACTTTGGTGGGCGGTGCTGGCATGGACTCGGCAGGCTGCTCTGAGAAGAGGGGGTCTGCGGTTACTTCGGATCCCGGTTCTGCAGCTCCCTCGGCAATGGCCTTCGCCCCCGTCAAAGCATGGGTGGGACGGCACCGGCCAGAGTCTGGATCCGAAGGGCCCAAGTGATCCGGGCGATCCAGATCTTCTAGCTCTGCAGGATCCAAGCGCTCGGCGTGGAGGGACTCCGCTCCGCTATCGCCAACAGGAAACTCTTCCCAAGGAGCCTCTAGCAGGCGGCAGCGTTCCTCCTCCTGTTGCCACTGGTGCTGGAGAACCCGCTGCCGCTCCTGCAGCTTCTGCACAAAGAGGCGGCGCTCCTGGATTTTTTCCAACACCTGCTGCTGGTAGAGGCGCTGCCGCTCCAGCTCGGCCAGGGCTGCAGCGCTGGCGGCAATTTTCTGGGCCAGGTGCTGCTGCTGTTGGGCCAGGGTTTCCTGGCTTTGCAGGTGCTCCTGGAGGAACTGGAGGCGGGCTTGCAGACGTTCTCCCTCGCGGCGGATCTCCTCCTCCCAGTGCCGTTGTTGCTCCAGGAGGGCAGCGGCTTGGGCCTGGGCCTCGTTTAAGCTTTGCAGGCGCTCCTGGGCTTGCCGGTAGTGGTGGAGGGCGTTTTCGATGCGCTCTCGTTCGGCCAGCACCTGGGCATCGGCCTGGGCTTGGGCCTGGCAGGCGGCCAATTCCTGTTGCAGCCGCTGCATTCTGCGCAGTTGCTGCTGTTGTTGCTCGGCCTGTTGGGCCTGCAGCTTTTGGCGTTCTTGGAGCAGGTATTGCTGTTGCTCGAAGAGGTGGTGAAGATGGCGATCCTGGGCCATCAGGGTTTGATAGCGTTCGTAGCCCGCCAGGATCTCCTCGCTTTGGGCAATCAGCTCTTGCAACTGGAGCAGGTGCTGTCGTTGAGCTCGCCACTGCTGTTCGGTGTGGTGCAGGTTGACGCTGAGCTTGTTCAGGTGCTGGGCAAGCTGCTGGTGGCGCTCCTCCAGGGTGTGGCGATGTTCATAGGCGCGTTCTAGGGCCTGTAATTCCTGCTGCTGTTGGGCCAGGAGCTGTTGCAGATGGATTTGCCGCTGTTGAAGCTGCTCCAGTTCGGCTTGCATCTGCTTGATAGA
Source organism: Synechococcus sp. W60.3 (assembly GCF_047502615.1). Taxonomy (NCBI): domain Bacteria; kingdom Bacillati; phylum Cyanobacteriota; class Cyanophyceae; order Synechococcales; family Synechococcaceae; genus Synechococcus; species Synechococcus sp. W60.3. The sequence goes on from NZ_JANSHJ010000026.1 coordinate 15,550, forward strand.
GACCTGGTGTTGATCCAGCTTGTGCAGGCGCTCTTGGAGCAGGTCGGCTTTGAGCTTGGCGCTGCGGGCCTGTTCGCGGCAACGCTCCGCCAGCAGATCGTACTGCCCCAGCTTGAGCATGTCAGCCAAGATCTGCTTGCGCTCGCCGGGACGCTTCAGGGTAAAGGCATCGGCCTGCCCCTGCCGCAGGTAGGCCGAGTGAACAAAGGTATCGTAGTCGAGGCCGAGCTGATTTTGGATGGCCTGTTGGGTGGCACGCAGGCCGCGGCGGGTGAGGCTGCGCCAACGGGCTTGGCCGTCGCTTTCTCCAGTTTGAATTTGCCACTCCAGGGATCCTTCCCCCGCGAGGTGGCGACTGCGCAGGACGCGGTAGGTTTGCCCCCGCGAGCGGTAGACCACCTCCACCCAGGTTTCGCTGGCCCCCTTGCGGATGAGATCGCTGTCGTTGCTGGCCCGGCTCTGTCCCCAGAGGCCCCAGGTAAGGGCGTCGAGCAAAGCCGATTTGCCCGCCCCGTTGGGGCCGCAAATGCAAGCGGTGTGGATCCCGCGCAGATCCAAAACCGCCTGAGAGTAGCAGAGAAAATTGTGTAAGGTCAGGCGAACTGGGATCACAAGGGCGGCTCTGGTCGCTGCAAAGCAATGGCGATGAGCCATTTGCTCCAGTTTATGAAGTTATTGGCTAGATCCCAAGTTTTGCCACAGCCAGAAAACGGTTGTCCCACCGCCCTGAGCCCACCAGGGAAACTGGCACTGCTGCTGAGGCGGAGCAACCCGAAGGAGCAAGTGCGGTTGCGGAACCAGTAACTAAGAGTTCCTAGGCTTACTGCTGGGCCGGAGCAAGCTATAGCTAGGGGGAGTACGTCCATCTGCCCTCCTCGCCAGCCGGGATCCCGGGAGACAGCCATCCAGAACCTAGTTGGCCCACTGCGGAGCGAGGGGGATGTTAGAACGGGGAAGGCGGAACACCAGATGGCGGAGTGATAGAGCTATGAAGGAAGACTGGGCAAAACGGTTGCGCAACAGTTTAGTTGCCGTGGTGGCCGTGCTCCTGGCGGCAGGCTTGTTTTTAGCCAATCAAGCTCGTCAGGCTGGCACCAGCTTGGCTGACTTGGCTGCAGAGGCAGTGTCCTGGGAGGAAGCGCAGGCCAACGGCAAGCCTTCTCTGGTGGAGTTTTACGCCGATTGGTGCACCACCTGCCGAGCGATGGCACCTCTCCTGGCCAGCCTGAAGAAAGAATTTGCCGATCAGGTGAACTTCGTCATGCTGAACGTGGACAACCCCAAGTGGCTGCCGGAGTTGAGCCGCTACCGGGTGAACGGGATCCCTCACTTTCTCTTTTTGGATGGTCAAGGGGAAGTGCTGGGATTTGCCATCGGAGAGCAGCCTGCCGCCATTTTGCGGGGCAATGTGTTGGCTCTGGCAACTGGGCAGCCCCTGCAGTTGACCAATGCCGGACAGGTGTCTGAGTTGGATCGGGGCAGGCCTGTCCTCCCGCATCAGGCGGATCCGCGCAGCCATGGATAGAGACCTAGGAGCTCCCAGTTGTCGGGCTTGAGGCTCCCAACTGTCCCTCTAAGCCGCCCACTGGTCTTGCCAGTTAACCGCTCCCTGAGTTGCGCCCGCCCCCCTCTCCCACGCCGCTGAGGACGGATGTTCTCCACCGGGAAAACCAGCGCCTACCTCTTCCAGGTGGGGGAGTCCCCGCGGTTGAGGATCGCCAAGCAGCGACTGTCTCGGCAGCGTCGAGGTAAGGCCAAACTTCTTCGGTTAGGCTTGGGCAGCCTGCAGCCGCAGGTGCTGAACTAGAGCCTGTAGGCCCAATAGGTAGCTGTGGGCTCCAAATCCACTGATTTGGCCGATGGCTACAGCAGCAATGTAGGAGTGTTGCCGGAAAGGTTCGCGGCGATAGATATTGCTCAGGTGAACTTCCACCGTGGGCAGCCCTACGGCAGCAATGGCATCCCGCAGAGCGATGCTGGTGTGGGTGTAGGCGCCAGGGTTGATGAGGATGCCGGAGTGCTGCTGGCGAGCCCGGTGAATGGCATCGACCAACACCCCCTCATGGTTAGACTGCAGGATCTCCAGCTTTGCCCCAAGAACTTCTGCCTGCTGGTGGAGCGCCCGATCGATCTGTTCTAAGGACACCGAGCCGTAGATGCCTACTTCTCGCACCCCCAGCAAGTTGAGGTTGGGGCCGTGCAGAACCAGAAGGCTTAGGAGCTCGCCAGCGGAAGCAATGGCAGTCGGATTAACGACGACGATGGGATCCATTTTCTACGGGAATGGGAGCAGGTTGGGGCTGAGGACTTCCCAGAAGAGTATCAATCACACGTTCCACCCATTCGCGGATCTTTTCGAGAACTTTTTCTACCCAATCCATCCGACCTGCCTCGTAGGAGTTACAGAGCCATCAACGGAGCTTGACCAATGGATCTCCATGATAGCGCTTTTTCCCGACAAGCGTGGAAATGCCATCGGACTAGTAAAGGGCGCTCAGGAGCACGATATCCACGACCAGGAGGGCACCTGCAAAGGCCAGCAGGCTGCGCACAATTTGACGCTCTTGTTTGGAGCGATGGGATCCGCCAAGGCGGAGCCAGCGGAGAGAGTTGGGGAGGCGGTACAGCATAGCAACAGTCGATGGGATCCTAACTTAGGAGCGCCAATGCCCCAAGGTGATCATGCCCCATTCTGTGAGCTTCGGATCCCGGCGGACTTCCCCACGCTGGGGGGGAATACCAGCGTGGCTATGGGGACCAATTCCTTTTAGAGTGGGGGTTAGGCCATTTTTGTTGTCGATGACCACTCCTCTAACTCAAGCCGAAACCGTTTTTCAGCGTTGCTGGGATCACTGGCAAGCTCTGGCCAGCCGTCAGGATCTGCAGCCGGAGTTCAAAGCTTTATCCACTCTGCGCAAGCGTCTTGTCACTCGGGTGTTTTCCATTGCGGTGTTTGGTCTGGTCAACCGCGGCAAGTCGGCTGTCTTGAACGCCCTGACCGGCGAGGCCCGCTTGGAGGTAGGGCCCCTCAACGGGGTGACGCAACAGCCGCAATCGCTGCTGTGGCAGCCGGGGCCGGGGATCCCTTGGCAGGTACGGTTCATCGATACGCCCGGCTTGAACGAGATCAACGGAGAAGCCCGCGAACAGTTGGCCTGGGAGGTGGCCCGCGCCGCCGACTTGATCCTGTTTGTCATCGCCGCAGACCTGACCCAGTTGGAGTACCAGGCTCTGTTGGAGCTGCGCACCCTGCACAAGCCCATCCTGCTGGTGTTGAACAAGTGCGATCTCTATTCGGAAGCCGAGTTGCAGGCCATTCGCGCCCAGATCAGCCGCCACTTGGGCTGGGTGTTGCCGCAGGAGATCTTGACGGTGGCCGCCCGTCCCAAGCCCACTAAGGTGCGCACCCACTGGCCAGATGGCCGCATCACCTTGGAATGGGAGCGGCCCGCACCCCAGATCGAGGCCCTGCGAGGGCGCATTGTGGAAATTTTGCAGGCAGAGGCGGGATCCCTCTTGGCCCTCAATGTGCTGAAGCGGCTGGAGCACCTCCAGGCCCAGCTCTGGCAAAAGCAGTGGCAGCACCACGCCCGCTTTGTCGAGCAATGGGGCACGGCCTGCGCCCTCGGCAAGGGGATCGCGGTGGGCTTGGCGCCACTGGGGCTAGATCTGCTGTTGGCGCCGCTACTGGATGGGCTGTGGCTGTTGGGCCTGGGAATGCGGCTGCGACTGCCCTGGGGATCCTTACGGGAGGCGCTGGGATCCGCCCAGGAGGGGCTGTGGCGACTGCTGCTGCTCAATGGGGCGCTGCTGCTTTTGGCCGAGGGGGTGAGCTCTTGGCTGTGGGGAGGCTGGAGCAACAGCCTCTTGCCGGGTCTGGTGGCGGGGGCGAGTTTGTACCGCTTGGGATCCCTGGCGCCACGGGTGTTGCTCCGGTTTGCCCCAGAGGGGTTCGGCCTAGGGGCCCTCTTGCGGGATCTCATCAGCAGCCAAGAGCTGGCTGAAAAGGCCTAGGGTTCCTCTTCCCGGCCATCCTGAGCCATTTCGGCGGCGTGGTAGGAGCTGCGCACCAGGGGCCCAGAGCGCACCTGGCGAAACCCCATCTGGAGGGCAATCTGGCCCAGCTCGACAAACTCCTCCGGCGTCCAGTAGCGCTGCACCGGGCGATGGGCCAGGGAAGGCTGCAGATACTGCCCCAGGGTGAGCCGGTCACAGCCTACCGCCAGCAGATCTCGAAAGGTTTCCAGCACTTCTGCGCGGGTCTCGCCGTGCCCCAGCATCAGGCCGGACTTGGTGGGCAGGCCGGGATCCAGCTCCTTCACCGTTCGCAAAACCCGCAACGACAGGTCGTAGCCAGAGCTGCGCCGCACCGCCTGCGACAGCCGGCGCACCGTTTCGATGTTGTGGTTGTAGCAGGTCGGTCGGGCCGCCACCACACGGGCAATGCAGTCGCGCTCCCCGCGAAAATCGGGGGTGAGCACCTCGATCTGGATCCCAGGGCAGCGCCGCCGAATCGCTTCCATCACCTCCACGAAGCGGCCGGATCCCTGGTCGGGCAGGTCGTCGCGAGCTACCGAGGTGAGCACCACATAGCGGAGCCCCAGCAGCTCAACGGCCTCAGCCACCTTTTCCGGCTCCTGCGGATCCAACGGCGCGGGCCGCCCGCTAGCCACCTGACAAAAGGAACAGGCGCGGGTACAGATCCCGCCCATCAGCAGGAAGGTGGCAGTCTTTTGGCTGTAGCATTCGGCCCGATTGGGACAGCGCCCCTCTTCGCAGATGGTGTGCAGGCCCCGCTGCTTGATCACCTGCTGCACTGCCGAGATATCGCTGGCCTTGCCGATAGAGCGCTTGACCCAACTGGGAAGAGAGCTAACAGGCATGGGAGGACGAGAAAGAAGAGATAGCGTCCATTGTGGCATGGACGCCTTCCAGATCGATCGCCCTTGGCCGGAAAAGGGCTAGGCCACCTGAGGAGAGGTTAGCATCTGGTTGACGATGCGCTGCACAATTTGAAAGCCAGTCGCCGCCTGCCAGCCCAGGATCCCCAAAATCACCAAATTCAGCAGGAGGTGGACATTGCGAGCCCAGGCCTTTTGGCCATCCTTCATCAGGGGCGCCAAAGCCGCAGAGCTAGCCACCAAGGCCACAATGCCCAATCCCGCCAGCAAGTGGGGGCCAACAAACAGCTTGCCGTTGTTGAGGTAGGTCACCCCCATGCCGCCCAGGGCCCCGAACACCATCAACAGCAAGAACAGGGATCCCGCAAGAAAGTGCCGCTGGCCAAACTTACCCTTGACGAGTTCTTTGCGCTCTTGTGCAGAAGCAGTGCGCAGCCGTCGCACCTGCAGGCCCAGGTAAAGAGCGTAGAGAGCTAGGGCAAAGGCGAAAATCATCAGCACAGGGTGAAAGAAGGGCAAAGCCAGCTTCAGCCATTGGGGAAGTTGAATGCTGTTCATAGGGATTGCGCAACGAAGAGGAGGCTGCCCCTAAATTAACACAAATTTAAAAAACTTCTGTCGCGGCACGGGCGCGTGTGGACTCCGGGAGTGGGAGCCCTATCTGCATCAGATGCTGGTAGAAATGGATTTGCCATTGGCAGCGGGCCAGATGATGGGCTTTGCGACTTGGGTAACGCTGCGGATCCCAATTCCAGTAGCAGTCTTCCAACCAGTCTTGCAAGAAGCCATCCCCAATTTCAGGGTAAGCAGTTGGAGCCTTGATCAGGAGGGGCTTTGTGGCGCTTTTCGGTAACCGTGGATCCCTTTTAGCTTTTTTCCGGTAGCTCGATTGCTGTTGCCTTTTCGGCGTTGCTGCCTGCCCTCTGGGCTTGGGTCGAGGGTGGAAACCGTCCTTGCGCACAAGGCGTTCTTCCTCCCTCCGTAAGCCTGGCCGAGGAGGGATCCCTTGGCGCGCCCCGATACCGTGATGTCTCCCCTTCGTCCGCTGCCACCCCCCGCCTCAAGATCCAAGCCACAGGGCATAATGGGCTAGCAACTTCTTTTGAACAGGGATCCGCAGCAGCATGGGACGGGCAAAGAAAGTGGTATTGGCCTATTCGGGGGGCGTCGATACTTCCGTCTGCATCCCCTATCTCAAGCACGAGTGGGGGGTGGAATCGGTGGTCACCCTGGCGGTGGACTTGGGTCAGGGGGCGGAGCTGGAGGCCATTCAAGCCAAGGCCCTGAGGGCCGGGGCCGAGCAATCCCTGGTGCGGGAGGCCGTCCAGACCCTGATTGCCGACTACGCCTTCCCCGCTATCCAGGCCAATGCCCTCTACGAGCAGCGCTACCCTCTCTCCACTGCCCTGGCCCGGCCCCTGATCGCCCAGCTGTTGGTGGAGGTGGCCGAAGAGGTGGGCGCCGACGCCGTGGCCCACGGCTGCACCGGCAAGGGCAATGACCAAGTCCGCTTCGACCTGGCCATCGCCGCCTTGAACCCCAAGCTCAAGGTGCTGGCCCCGGCGCGCGAGTGGGGCATGACCCGCGAGGAGACCATCGCCTACGGCGAGCGCTACGGCATCCCTATGCCAGTACAAAAATCCAGCCCCTACAGCATCGACCTCAACATCCTGGGCCGCAGCGTCGAAGCCGGGATCCTGGAGGACGCCGACCAAGAGCCGCCGGAGGAAGTCTACGCCCTCACCCGCTCTATTGCTCAAACCCCCGACGAGCCCGCCTACGTGGAGATCGCCTTTGAAGAGGGGATCCCGGTGGAGCTGGACGGGCAGCGCCTCGGCCCCAGAGCCCTCTTCGAGCGGCTCAACGCCTTGGCCGGCAGCCACGGTGTCGGTCGCATCGACATGATCGAGGATCGGCTGGTGGGGATCAAGTCGCGCGAGATCTACGAGTGCCCGGCCCTAACGGTGTTGATCCAGGCCCACCGCGAGCTGGAGAGCCTCACCCTCACTCGCGAGGTCCTCCACTACAAGTACGGCATCGAGACCACCTACAGCCAGTTGGTCTACAACGGCCTCTGGTACTCGCCACTGCGGGAGGCCCTGGACGCCTTCATCCGCACCACCCAAAAAAGCGTTACCGGCGTGGTGCGGATGCGCCTGCACAAGGGCCAGGCGGTCTGCGTGGGCCGCCGCTCCCCTTACTCCCTCTACAACGCGGAGCTGGCCACCTACGGGGAAGGGGATCAATTCGACCACCGGGCTGCCGAAGGCTTCATCTACATCTGGGGCCTGCCTACCCGCACTTGGGCGCAGGTGCACCGCGGCAGTGGTGCTTGAACTCTACCGCCAGGCAATTTGTCCATCCGGGGTGCTGGTCAACCGGCTAGCCTGCTGGGGGGGAGGTGTCAAGCCGCTTGCCTGCTGGCACGACGGCGCAGGTGGGCCAGGTTTGCCACCGCGGAGGTGAGGGGCTCTCTCTAGGTTCCTGCCGTCCAGGTGTTGCCGTACTCGATCTGCTCCGGGGTAAGGCTGTCGATGGAGATCCCCATGGCTTTGAGCTTGAGGCGGGCGATGGCCTCGTCGATCTCTGCCGGAATGGGGTGCAGCCCTGGCGCCAGGCGGCCACGGTTTTTCACCAGGTACTCGCAGGCCAGGGCCTGGTTGGCAAAGCTCATGTCCATGACGCTGGCGGGATGGCCTTCGGCGGCAGCCAGGTTGATCAGCCGGCCCTCTCCCAGGACGAACACCGATTTGCCCGACTGGAGACGGTATTCTTCCACAAAGGGGCGCACCGTCTGCCGGGAAACCGTCCGCTCTTGCAGCGCCACCAGGTCGATCTCGATGTCGAAGTGGCCGGCGTTACAGACCATCGCCCCATCTTTCATACGGTCGAAGTGCTCGCCGCGGATGACGTGCTTGTTGCCGGTGACGGTGATGAACAGATCCCCCAGGGAAGCGGCCTCGGCCATGGGCATAACCCGAAAGCCGTCCATCACCGCCTCCAGGGCCCGCACCGGGTTGACCTCGGTCACGATTACCTGGGATCCCATGCCGCGGGCCCGCATCGCCACCCCCTTGGCGCACCAGCCGTAGCCGGCCACCACCACCGTTTTTCCGGCCAGAAGAATGTTGGTACAGCGCAGGATGCCGTCCAGGGTGGATTGGCCGGTGCCGTAGCGGTTGTCGAACAGGTGCTTGGTCTCGGCATCGTTGACGGTCATCACCGGGAAGCTGAGCACCCCCGCCTTAGACATGGCCCGCAGGCGCACCAGGCCGGTGGTGGTCTCTTCCGTGGTGCCGATGATCTCCGGGAGCTGCTCCTGGCGATGCTGCACCAGCTCCGCCGTCACATCGCCGCCGTCGTCGATGATCAAGTTGGGACGGTGATCCAAGGCAATTTGCACATGGCGGCGGTAGGTTTCCACATCTTCCCCCTTGATGGCAAAGACCGAGATGCCGTAGTCGGCCACCAGACTGGCGGCCACATCGTCTTGGGTGGAGAGGGGGTTGCTGGCGATGAGGACGCTCTCCGCTCCCCCTGCCTGCAGCGCCAAGGCCAGATTGGCCGTCTCGGTGGTGACATGGCAGCAGGCCACCAGGCGCAGGCCGGCCAGGGGCTTTTCTTGGGCAAAGCGCTCCCGGATCTGGGCCAGCACCGGCATCTCCCGCGCCGCCCACTGGATCCGTTGCCTGCCCAGAGAGGCGAGGCCCAGGTCTTTAACTTCGTGCTTGGGGAGAGACAGGGTGGCGCTGGTCATCGAGAAGGCTCCAAAGAGAGTTGTCGAAAAAGGATAGAGGTTCAGCCGAGCTACACGGCCAGAGAGAGGGAGTTTCAGGCCGTTACAATGTCGGCAAGAGGGACAAACAGATGTCAACAGACCTGAACTATTCTGCCACAAGGGATCCCTTTTCGGCGCTGGGGCTGGACGTGGGCAACCGCCGCATCGGCGTGGCCGGCTCCGACGGGCTGGGGCTGCTGGCCACGGGGCTGGGGGTGATCCGGCGCCGTTCCCTGCCGGAAGATATCGCCCAAGTGCAGGCGTGGATCCGCCGCCGCCAAGCCACCGTGGTGGTGGTCGGGATCCCGCTTTTGGCGGATGGATCGGTGGGATCCCAGGCCCGCAAGGTGCAGCGGTTTGTGCGGGCGCTGCAGGCGGCCGTGGATTTGCCGGTGGTTACGGTCAACGAGTACCTGAGCACCGTACAGGCGGAGTGGGATCTGCGCCAGGCCGGGATCCCGGCTAAGGCCCAGAAAGCGCTTATCGACCAGCAGTCGGCGGCAGTGATTCTCCAAACTTGGCTGGACGAGCGGCGCTATTCCCAGAGCTCAAAAGCGCCCTGCAGATAGTCTGCCAAGGCGTAGCTCACCCCTTCCTTGCCCGGTCGCTGTTCCACCAGCGCGACATCAAAGCGACAAGCTAGTTCAGCAAGATCAGGGTGCTGGCTCAAGAAAGCTTGGGCGGCCCGGATTAGGCGCTGCTGCTTTTGGATCCCAACCGCCAAAAGCCCCTTTTGATCCCAGCCCTGGCCACTGCGGGTTTTCACTTCCACAAAAATCAACTCCCCTGCCCTAGAGGCCACCAGATCCAGCTCTCCCCAACGACAGCGCCACTGTTGCGCCAGGATCTGCCAGCCTTGCTCCTCCAGGTACTGCCGCACACAAGCTTCGCCAGCCTCGCCCATGTTTTGGAGAGAAGTTCGCTTGGGCAAGGGATCCCCAGCCTACCTAGATACAAACTCCTCGAAGGAACTATTCAGAATCGCTCCCCCCTTGGCCCTAGTGGGCAGAGCCGTTGCCGTGATATTTATCGGTGTCGTAAAAGCCGTTGCGGGTGCCGAAGTAAAAACTTGCCAAAGAGAGGGCAAAAGCAACCCCCACCAAGACTAGCTTTGCATCCACGTGGCCTTCTCCTGATTTCCTCCTGAACCGTAACCATGATAGCCTGTCTCTCCTGCATAGCCCTCTTGTGGGAAGCAGCATCAACATCGGCAAGGCAGGGATCCCAAAGGCCTACGGGCGCGAACGGAGAGCTTTCCTGGATGAGCTGAGCATGCTACCATTCAGGCTAGAAAGGGAGTAGTCAGGCGGCTTACCGCCCTCTGCATCGACATACTGGCTAAAAGCAGCCCGGTGCCAGAGACAAGGCAAGCCCATTGTCTTGCCTTGGTGACGAGACTTTCACTGAGTTCACGCGGAGGTGAGCTTGGTGAGTCCGTCTGACTTTCCCAGCCTTCACCTCTAGGTGTGAAGCGATTCCACACACAAGAGAGGTTGGAGGCTAAACGATGTGGGCTGGTTTTGCGTCAAGTTTGCTGTTGGTTACGGTAGCAGAGTTTGGGGATAAAACCTTTTTTACCCCCCTGATTCTGGCTATGCGGCACCCACGCCGCTGGGTCTTCTTGGGAACGTGGCTGGCTTTGGCCGCGATGACCTTGCTGGCTGTGGTGGCCGGGAAAGTGCTTTTTGAGCTGCTGCCACCCCTGGGCGTGCGAGTGCTATCGGCTGGAGTTTTCGCGGCTTTTGGGCTAAGAATGCTCTGGCAAGCTTACCAAATGACTCCCCAGCAGGAGAAGGAAGAAGAGGAAGAAGCCCTCAGGCTGGTGGAGCAAGCCGAAGCAAAAGGCGCTGGCCGCGGCGGGGCTTGGGCCATTGTGTGGGAAGCCTTTAGCTTGACGGCCTTGGCCGAGTTCGGGGATAAAACCCAGATTGCCACCGTCTCCTTGGCAGCCACCCACCCGGGATTGAGTGTCTGGGCAGGGGCCACCCTCGGCCATGGGCTGATGGTGGGGTTGGCGGTGGTGGGCGGTCGCTTCTTAGCAGCCCACATCTCTGAACGGGCCGTGCATTGGGTGGGGGGCGGCTTGTTTCTGCTGTTTGCGTTGGTAACCAGTTGGGAATTGTTAGGATAAACAACTGTAGTTATTTCAAAGAGCAATGAAACAGCTCGTTGCGTCAGCTCGTTGCGTCAGTGGAGCCGAGCACTGGAGGAGCGTCTTAATCGGGTTTGAAACAACCATACCCGTAGGAGCTGCTCCCGCTTGGACTGCAAAATCTCCTCTCGCTTCATGGCGCGAAGGTCCGCTCTTTGTTGAGCTGGGCACATTCTGCCTTTTGGCTGCAGAACTCCCATGAAGTCGGAAAAAAAGTTCGGATTATCCAAATTCCTGTTCGATAATTCGCCATCTGGCAGTAATCACTCCTGGCTCCAGGCTGAGGCGGCTGACGACAAGTTCTAGAGCCTGGTCGTCGCGGGTTTGGGTGACCAGCTCCGCTTCAACTTTGACCAGGTCGGGTTTGTCTTCTAGGTCTTCGCTGTAGAGGGCTCGCAATTTGAGATGGGTGGGCGCTATGCCCTGCAGCAGCAGGGCGCGCAGGTGGGCTTCCGCATGGCTTTTGCAGATAAATGAACACTCATAGACCAGTTCCAGCTCCGTGCCTTTGAGGGGCTGTTGGTTGATGCGGTAGCCCAGGGGGCGCAGCAGAATGTTGGCGATCAACACGGCTCCTGCCCCAATGGTGGCTTGGGGAATGTACCCTGATCCGGCAAAAGCCCCTACGGCTGCTGCACACCAGATGGTGGCAGCGGTGTTCAAGCCGCGCACGCTGGCCCCCTCTTTGAGGATCACGCCCCCGGCCAAAAAGCCGATCCCCGACACCACCTGGGCGGCAATGCGAGTTGGACTGCTTTCATCAGGGGTGAGCACTGAGAGCATGACAAACAAGGCTGCGCCAGTGGCCACCAAGGTGTTGGTGCGCAGGCCGGCCATGCGCTGCCGCCACTGGCGCTCCAGCCCGATAAGGGATCCCAAGATAAAGGCAACCGTTAGGCGGAAGGTGAAGTCAATCCAGGTCATAGGGCATGCTCCAGTTGCCGTGGAGGAGTGAGGGCTAGCCGGCCACATCTGGGATCCCCAGGGCTTTGGCCTCCTGTTCCAGAGCCTGCCAGAGGGTTTCCAGTTGAGCAAAGGCCACTTCTGGGGCCAGCTTACCACCCGTTTCTAAAGCGCAGGTTATGCTGACTCGATGGGCGTAGCGCTGCAGCAGCAACCGGAACTGAGCTGTGGTGGAAGGAGCTTTCAAAGTCATGGCACACCTCCTGAACGAATAATCGGATTCAATCTGAATCCAGCTCCCCCAGGTCGGGGGTAGCCTGGGAGCCAAAGTTGGACTGCAAGGCGAAGAGAGCAGCCTCAGAACTCGACTTCAACGCCGACCAGCCAAGCTACCAAGGTGAAATACACCCAGAGGCCGGTGAAATCTTTGATGGTAGTGATGAAAGGGTCTGCTCCGGGAGCGTGGTCAAAGCCCAGCTTTAACATCACCCAGGGCAAAATGGCGCCCAAGATAGCCCCCAAAGTGAGGACAATGGCCAGAGCCAAGCCCACCGCTAGACCCAATTGTGGGATCCCATTGGGTGCCCCCTGCCAGAAGTAGGCAATCACCCCAGCCGTGGCCCCCAGGATCACACCGATAATGCCACCAATGCTGGCTTCCCGCAGCAAATAGGGGAGAAACTGCCGCACGTTGATGTGGCCCCAAGCCAAGCCACGGGCAAAGATGGTCGTAGATTGGGTACCGACATTGCCGCCCATATCCATGACCAAGGGGATGAAAATAGCCGCTGCCGTTACTGATTGCAACACTTCCTCAAAGGTTTCGATCACTCCCCCCACCACCATGCCGCCAATCAAGGTGATGATTAAAAACGTGATGCGCAGGCGGACGGCATACCAACGGGAGCCTTTAACCAGGCGCTCGCTCCAAACCTTGTCTCGGCTGAGCAAGCTAGCCACCCCTGCCTGGGCCAGAGCAGCATCCGTAGCCTCTTCTTCCACCAAATTGATCACATCTTCAAAGGTGATATCTCCCACCAAGCGTCCTTCACTGTCGACCACCGGAATAGCCGGCAAGCCCGAATCCTTGAGCAAACGAGCTGCCTGGAGATCCCGGTCGGTAACCCGAGCAAAAATATCCGATCCCTCAATCAGCTCCCGAATGGGCAAATCCGGATCTGCTTTCACGAGGCGCACGGTGCGAACCAAACCTTTGTAGAACCGCTGATCGTCCACCACAAAAATCACATCCAGCTCATCGTCTCTCAGTTGAGAGTCCCGCACGCTGGCCAAAGCTGCCCCGACGGTGAGGGTATCGCGCACCGCCAAGTAGCGCAGGTTCATCAGCCGACCGGCACTGCGCTCCGGGTAGTTCAGCAGGATATTCACGGCTTCGCGGGCTTCTGGGCTGAGGTTGGCAATGAGGCGCTTGGTTACTTTGGCCGGCAACTCCTCAAACAGACGTACCCGCTCATCAGGTGGCAGAGCTTCTATGAGCTGGATCACTTCTGGGCTTTCCATGCTGCGAATGAGATCGGCCTGCTCTTCGGGCCGCAGATACTCAAATACCGCCATGGCCTTGTCTTTTTCCAGCAACCGAAAAGCCAGTACCCGCTGCCGAGGTGAAATCTCCATCAACTGCTGCACCAGCTCGGCAATGGGAGCGCGGTTGGCCTCTCGCTTGGCGGCTTCCAAAGAGGCAGGAGAGAGAAGATCGCGAAGAATGTTTTGCTGCATAACAAACCTCCAAAGGTTGGAGTCAGCCGGATAAAAGACCCGGAGGGCAACGACCAACCCCTGCCCCGAGGCTCATGGGAGCCCTGAAGCTGAACGCCTCTCAACGTCTTAGGCCCGACTCGACGCCCACAAGCCCAAGTCGATAAAAGGGAATCCAAAGGGCTCCCCCTGGCCCACGAACAACAAATACAAAACCCAAGGCTAGGGGAAGTCCCCTTTGAAGCACTCCTGCTTTTCCCTTTTCCGATGCTCAGGTCGAGCTCTGCTCAGCCCATCTGTTCGTCGCCGACCGAGAGAGCCACCCAAGCCAGAAGCTATTTGAGAAAGCTCTCCTGTCCCTTCGCGTTGGCGAAACTGGATCCTCTCAAGCGACGACTGAGGCTGTCAGCGGGAAAATGGAAGGCACCAGGAAGGCGCAGATCTCCAAGGACTTGAGCTCCTAAGAGCGATCTCCGCTGGCCGGTGCTACAACTGCCAGAAGCGTCCATGTTGTTGAACGTTTTCCTCCGAAAGAGTTGAACCGGAACAACCCGGACAGCCCGAAGAGAATCTCTTCAGCCCTTTTTAGGCTAGTTGCAGGAAGGGGATCCCGTCAACCTTTTTCTGGCATATTCGGTGAACGATCAGCGGAGCAGATGGGGAGTTAAGATCGGGGTAAGCGAACAAGAGAGCACAACCTCTTCCGGGTTCTGCTCGCAGCCTGACTGAGTAGAGTCCCCATCCTGGCAGCTTGTGACCTTGGGAAAACGCTGCCCTATGCTGCCTGTGTTTTTAAGAGGCTCACCCCAATGAGCTGCGCGGAGTGGATCAGCTCTTTCCAGCCTCTACAGGTGCCGCTGCCCATGAGCCTATGGCCACCCTTCCCCTGGTTTCTGTGATCTTGGGTACGCGGCCCGCAGCCATCGAGCTGGCTCCGGTGATCCAGGCCCTGCGGGCCAGTCCCCACCTGCACACAAAAGGATAGCTTGGTAGCCCCGCACTTGAGTGCAGGGCGGAAAAGCCCGCTAGCCACTTTAGTCGCTTACCCATGATGGGGGTCGTTGATATAGTTTCATAGCTCAAACAACCTCTTCCTGACTTCTCCTACCAAGACCTTTTTCCTTCTCTTTGGCCAAAAAATGAGATAAACAACCGCTAGCCCCACAGCATGGTTGTAGTGATTGTACCGTTGACTTTCCTCTCGCATTATCGCTTACTCATGTCAGACTGTAGTTATCATACTGCTCATCAACAATGATGGAGTACGGCTGTCAGCAGGTTCGAGTCAAGAACAGGGAGCTAGTCCCCCTATTAGAGTTGTGTCAACAGTCTAATAAGCAACTGTGCTCTGTACGATGCGAGACAAGTCTATTTCAAAACGAAGCGATGGGCAAGCTATGGTGAGCTTTGCGCTGAAATGGTGAGAACCAAAAACAAGCACTTTATCGCAATGTATGTTTCCGCCGCACAACAGACGTGTAAGTCTGTAGCTGAGGCACTCAGTAGCTCTAAGAAAAAGCTGAGGCTCTCCTGGCAAGAAGGAATGAGTTTAAGACCAAACCTGCCGCGCTACCGTAAGAAGGGGATGTTCTCAGTAGCATACCCGAAAAAGTGGCTTAAGTTCCAAGAAGCAAAAGTCAGAGTGCCGCTCGGCAACCAGGTCAAAGCTTGGTTTGGAATAGACGCTTTCTGGATACGATTTCCTACCAATACCAATCCCCTCAACTGCCAACCTCGACCGGAGAGATACCTATGTCTACCCAGTTGACGCCGCGGTTTGCCGAGGCCATGCGCTACGCCTACCGCTGGCATGCCGCTCAAACCCGCAAGGGAACAAGGATCCCCTACCTCAGCCACCTGCTGGCGGTGGCGTCCATCGCCCTGGAGCATGGCGCCGACGAAGATGAGGCCATTGCTGCCCTCCTCCACGACAGCCTGGAGGATGGCCCCCGCTACAGCGGCGAGCCGCGGGCTCAGATTGAACGGGAGCTGCGGGAGCACTTCGGAGAACGGGTGCTGCAGATCGTCCTGGGATGCACGGACACCGACAGCGATAGCTCCCTGGGCGAGCCCAAAGAAGACTGGAAAGAGCGCAAAGTGGCCTATCTCAAGCACTTGGAAACCGCAGATGCCTCGGTTTTGCTGGTGGCCGCCTCCGACAAGCTGCACAACGTCCGCTGCATCCTACGCGACTTTCGCCAACTGGGGGATCAGCTCTGGGAGCGCTTCTCCGGCGGCAAAGAGGGATCCCTGTGGTACTACCGGTCGCTGGCGGAGATCCTGGGGCGACGGCTGCCTTCTAGGCTGGCAGTGGAGTTCCAAGAGCTGGTGGTCGAGTTGCAACGGGCAGCCGGGTCGGGGCCGGCAACAGCTTGACAGAGACGACCAGGGCTGAAGAAAATGCTGAGGGCAGCTTTCTCTCTTGCACTCTTCAGGTCACCTGTCTATGGTTCTCGCTGTTGGCACCGTTGCTCCAGGGTTCAACACGACCGACACCCACGGCAACCAAGTTTCTCTGGCTGATTTTACCGGGAAAACCGTTGTCCTCTACTTTTACCCTAAAGACGACACCCCTGGCTGCACCAAAGAGGCCTGCGGCTTCCGCGACGCCTACGCTGATTATCAAAGCAAAAACGTGGTGGTGTTGGGGGTGAGCATGGACGACCAGGCCTCTCACCAAAAGTTTGCCGAGAAGTACAACTTGCCTTTCCCTCTGCTGGTGGATACCAGTGGGGTGATCGCCCGCGCCTACGATGTGGATGGAGGCGGCTACGCCAAGCGGGTGACCTACGTCATCGACGCCGAGGGCAAAATTGCCAAGGTCTATCAGAACATCAACACCGAAACCCACGCCCGCGATATTTTGGCCGACTTGGGTTTGTAGAAGCGCTGCCTCTTTTCAGTACTCCTCGCTAGATCCCGGCCTTTGCGCATGAACGACGACATTCCGGTCGCCCGTCGCCAGTCCACTCCGGCGAAAAAAGCGCAAAGTTCGGTGCCTGCCCTGAGGTCCCGTCTAGTCTTGGGCCTGGTGCTGGTTGGGCTAGTGCTCCTGGCGGGTTGGGGGATAGAGAAGTTACCGGGATCCCAGCAGGCGGCGGATCCCCAAGTTCTGGAGGAAGCCGGTCAGCCCTCTCTGCCGCAGCCAACTGTGCAGAATGGGCGACCTTCTCTGTTGGGGCACTATGCCTATTCCGAAGCCCCTGCAGACAGCTTGCGGGTGGTGGGCAGCTACCGTGGTCGAGAGGTGCGCCTGCGCCAGGCGGCTGCCGAGAGCTACCTGCGCATGAGTGAAGCAGCCCAAGCCGACGGGATCCGCCTTGTCCCTATCTCTGGGTTTCGCTCGATAGCGGAGCAGGAGTTTTTGTTTTTTCAACTGGCCCAATCGCGAGCCTTGCGACCGGAAGAACGGGCTGCGCTCAGCGCTCCCCCCGGCTACAGCGAGCACCACACCGGCTACGCCATTGATATTGGCGATGCCCAGTTTCCTCAGTGGGACACTCAAGAAGCCTTTGAGACCACCCCTGCCTTCCGGTGGCTGGAGAGAAATGCCGCCCGTTTTGGCTTTGAGCTGTCTTTCCCCAGAAACAACCCTCAGGGGGTGAACTACGAACCTTGGCACTGGCGCTTTGTGGGCGACCGCCACAGCCTGGAGACCTTCTACAAGCGCTAACACCTCCCCTCTCCCCTTGGGAGAGGGGACGGGGGTGAGGGATCGAAAAGCGGATGACGCGATTCGAACGCGCGACCGTCTCGTTGGCAACGAGAAGCTCTACCACTGAGCTACATCCGCATCGGACATCTATCATGGCAAGTTTTGCGGTCGTTTGTCAAGCCAGGGATCCCTGGCGCATTTTGTTCCAGAATGAGAGAAGTTTATCTTTCTTTGCAGTTGCCTCAGCCTTTGGCTGAGCTCATTTGAGGGGATCACGATGCGGGTAGCCATTATCGGGGCCGGGTTGGCCGGCTTGGTCACAGGGGTGGATTTGGTGGAAGCGGGGCACCAGGTGCAGATCTACGAGGCGCGGCCCTTTGTGGGCGGCAAGGTGGGCTCCTGGCAGGATGCCGAGGGCAACCACATCGAGATGGGGCTGCACGTTTTTTTCTGCAACTACAGCAATTTGTTTGCCCTGATGAAGAAGGTGGGAGCCTACGAGAACCTGCTGCCCAAGCAACACACCCACACCTTTGTCAACCGCGGGGGGCAGGTGGCCAGCCTCGATTTTCGCTTCCCGCTAGGGGCGCCCTTCAACGGCCTCAAGGCTTTTTTTGCCACCGAGCAGCTCTCTTGGGCCGATAAGCTGCGCAACGCCCTGGCGCTGGGCACTAGCCCTCTGATTCGCGGCCTGCTGGACTACGAGGGGGCGATGCGGCAGATTCGCGCTTTGGATCGGATAAGCTTTGCCGAGTGGTTCCGCCGCCACGGGGGATCCGAGGCCAGCCTGAAGCGGATGTGGAACCCGATTGCCTATGCCCTGGGCTTCATCGATACGGAGCAGATTTCCGCCCGCTGCATGCTGACCATTTTTCAGATGTTTGCC
>NZ_JANSHJ010000027.1:0-32684 GCF_047502615.1 Synechococcus sp. W60.3
GCCCATGCCCAGCCGCAACCCCACCCGTACCAAAGTCAAACTCAGCAGAGCCAACAAGCCGGCGTAGCCCACCACCAGCCGCGACAAAGAGACCGAGCGAACGAAAAAGGCCCCTGCCAGCACCAAACCAAACGTCAAGCCCAACCCCACCAGCAAACTGGCCCATTCTTCAAAGCGAGACAAGCGCTTCGACTCACCGTATCCGCCTAAGCCCGCCTGAATGCCCCAATAACTGAGGGCGGTCAACAATCCCAAGGCCGCGTAGACATCCCAAGGCAAGAGCTGATGAGGACGCAAGCTGCGCAGCCAGTAGCCCGCCCCAAAGGCCAACCAAATACAAAGGCCATCGCCAAAACAGGCCAAGGGCACCCACAAACGATGCAGATCCAGACGAGTTTTATAGCCGCGTTCGGCCAAGGGTTATCTCCTTCGGCATCAAGACTGTTGACAATCTTACAGAAAAGATTGTGCATCTGAGGCTATTGGACAAGATCAGTGTTGACCAAAACTTGAATGGGTAGCCCTCACCAGATAATTCTATTGACGGCCCTTCCCAGCTTCAAAGGACTTCATGCTGCTGACACAAAATAAGTTCTTTAAGTAATTGGGATCCTCATCATGCAAGAGATAAAAATCCCTGTTGAGTGGGTTAAGTACCGTCGGAAAAGGCTGTTGTAGAAACTACCAGAATTGCAGACATTGGATGTCGAAATATGAGAGTTTAAGCAATGATCAAAGTGCAGTCTGAGAACAGCAATGATGACAGGATACTACGATTTCGTTGCCGGGCCGGCTACTGCCAGCAGAGATACACCAAAGGGCAGAGAAAACTTAGGTATCAGATAGGCTTCTGCAGCAAAAATACCCGTCAGCAGTCGATTGAGCCAAAGCGGCGGCATTTTCAGATCTTGGCTTTCCCTCAGGCGAAGCACTTTCTGCATTATGCGGATCCCTGAAATGATTGGGAAAAGAAAACCGTTGAAGAAAACAAGGGTATAAACTTCTAGACCTGAGCTTTTAAGCAACGACAAAAGTTGCCCGCGGGTATATCGTCTCTTGTGATGATTAAGCTCATCATGTAAACTCCACAGCCACGGATAAGCCGGAACAGTTACAACTAAGTAGCCAGATGGGGTTAACCTTTGACTGAGGGCTAGGAGAGCTTCTTTGTCATTCTCCAGATGCTCCAGCACATCCAGCAAAGCAATCAAATCAAATCGTTGAGAACCAAAGGGGATCCGGTTTGGCAACTCCCCCTCTGCCACGATCCCAATACCGCGAGCTTGGGCCAGCGGCAGTGCAATTTCACTCTTTTCCATAGCCCAAACTTTGCCAAATCTGGACAACATCTCCAGGTTGCCGCCGCTACCACAGCCAGCTTCCAAAATATAAGCAGAGGGGGGAAGCGACAGGGATCCAATAACCCGACTCAGAATGTGACGGCGACCCAAAAACCACCAATGCCGGTCTTCCAAGCCTGCCATTTGCTCATAAGCTTCGGGATCCATACCCGTAACCCAACAAAAGATCAAAAACAGGATTAGCCGCAGAAGGGGTTAGCAGAGCATATCTATCTAAACTAAGTTTAGGGGGATAATCGAGCCTTTCCCCAGCGATGCTTACGATACCAGGCCGCCACGTGGGGACACCACGCTTCAAAGTGGGGCCAAATCAGTTCACACAGATGTTGAATTTCTCGTTGAGCATCTTCTTTGGCTCGTAAATCCAAAAAATGCATTAGACTACGGCAATTGAAAGAGACCACGAAGTGTTGTCGGATCCCGTAGCCAATGATGTTGCGAGCATCTTCATAGGGCAATCCGCACTCTTCTACCAGGCGATAATAAGCAATGGCCTGGCTGCGATATTGCGCAAGAATGATATCCAAAGCTTCGGGGGAGATGGGCCTAAAGCCTTGGCGGGTTTTGGCTTTGCCCTCCTTGACGCTGGCAGGAACGTAAAACAAAGTTTCCAGCTCTTGCAAAGACAAGGAGGACTCCGTCCCGCCACTGTGCTCCGCAATGTGCTCCGCACCGCTGTCGCGATAGGCCTCCGGCCCGCTGACGCGATCGCTGACGCAACCGTAGCCGGTCTCGCCAACAGGAGCAGCAGTCTCGGTTGTGCTCCGCACCGCTGACGCGAACAAGAGCTTTTTGCCCAAATCGGCAATTTGCTGGCCTGTATATCGGAAGGATTGAACATCAAAAGAAATTCCCACCCGATGAGTACGGGCCTGTTGCATGACAGCATGGGGAAAATAGCCTACCCCAAACGTGATCTGAGGGTGCTCCAGCGGCCCATAGTGGCCACGGTTGCCCTCCAGCAGATGCCGCACCACGGCCTCGCCATATTTTTCCGGGATCCGGCTCTCTGGGGTAACAAAATCAGGGCTGTGATCTTGGTGCATCGCCTGGTAGATCACCCGTTCGGGATCTGGGGTTTGGCTGAGCACCACCACTTGAAATAAGGCATCCACGGGCTGTGTCCCCAAAGCTAGAGACGACTGGCTAGTCTCACAGTATAGAGAGGATCAAGCCGCAAGCAGCCTTGCTATAGGAGCCTACGAGCCCGCGTTTCCTCTGCCAGCACCAAGTTTAGGCCCGGATTGCTGCGCATCAGCCCCGCCACGTAAAGGGTATAGACTTTCCCTGCCTCTAACTGGAAGTCAAACCGTTGCAAGGGAATGCTCCGGCCAGGAGACGACTGCCCACCTGGCGCGGGGGCTGAAGGAGCTATGGCCACCTGAATTTGGGTAAAGCCGGGTCGCATGGCTTGAAAGGTGGAAACTTGCCCGAAGGCCAACTGAGGTATCAGCACCCGCCCTTGCTCCCCCTGCCATTGCAGGGCCGGCGCATCAGGGGCAGCGTGAACAAACCGAACCAGGGCTTGGTCAAACAGCGAGTTGATGTTGTCTTCCAAAACTAAGGCCGTCACGCGATTGGGCTCGTCAGCAGCCACCACCGAGAACACTCCCCCGCCTCTGAGGTTGGCCACAGTTCTGGCCGCAACCGTTCGCGCTAGCGGAACGGAGTCCTTAAAACTCGCGGGCTGGCCAGGGCTGGTCGTCTCAGGGGTTGAAAACAAAACAATGTCGTACTCGCCCGCCGGCATACGCACGTACTCGCTCACCGAGCCATAGGCTACACCTTGAGCAGCCCTTACCCCCCCCACTTCCAAGTCGATCCGAGGGGCATTGGGGGCCACATGCACCAAGCGCACCTGGATCTCAGAAACTCCCGCGGATGCCGAAGGCATCGGGATGGCACAGCCGGACAAAAGCCCCGGCATTAAAGCCCCGCCCACCACGCAGAGGACTGCGCTCACCCACTGTCGCACCATGTTTACACTCACTCCTACTCCTCACACCCAGGGTTCATAAGGGAGATCGAGCGGAAGAGCCCTCTCGCTCCCCAAAAGTTCGGGTTAGCGCAAGGGATCCCATCCCCTGCCGCCAAGGAACCTGCTCTTGTCTTACCCCAGTTTTGCGCCTGATGCCATAGAGCCGGGCAGGATTTGCGGCCCCCCTAAATCAAAGGGATCCCGGCGGCCGGACCCAGAAGAGCTGGGCGAGAAGAGCGGCGGCTGAACAAGCGGAAATAGGTGCTGACGGCCAACTCTTTCAGCGGGAAAAGCAGGTAGGTGAGGGGGTTGATGGTAACGATGATGTTGCGGCAATCGCGCTTGGCCTGGGCCAGGATCTGGGCGGCCACCCAATCGCCTGACATGACTCCAATCGGGTTGAGCTGGCTCTTGAAGGGCCCGAGGATGAGCTTGCGCACCACACAGGGGGCATCGAGACGGCGTAGGGTAACCAGATCGCCCAGGGCCCGTTTGGAGAGCTCGTAGAGAGGGCTAAAAGCAGGGCTGACCTCGGCTTCGGAGGTGTTCACCCAAACCTCTTTGGTGGCCATTTCCCGATTGCCGCGCACCGTTTGGAAAAACAGCTCCATCAGGCGCCAAGCGGAGAAGGTGTTGACAGCATAGGACTGGTGGACCGACTCGGGATCCCGCTCCCCATGCACGTTGAGGCCGTGGTTGATCACCAAGATATCGACTCGTTCCAGGAGCCCGGCCAGGGATCCCTCCTGACCCACCTGCCAGTGGATGGTCTCCACCGGCTGGGGCTGGCCGTCCACTTCGATGGCGACCGAATCCGCATGGGAGCTGAGGGCGATGACTTTGGCCCCATGGCGGGAAAAGTGCTTCAAGAGGGCCCGGCCCAGAGTGCCAGAGGCACCGGTGACGGCCACGCGCTTGCCTTTAAAGGAGAGACTGGTGCCCATGATCCGATCCACTAAGGTCAGGGTGCCGCAAAAGTAGGCGTTGGTGTCGTCAAAGTGGTGCCGCCAGTGGTAGGCGCGGTTGACATGCCACTGGGCAGGAGGAGCAGGGAAAGGCCCGGGTTGGTGGGTAATGTCCGTCTGCAGGGCCAGCCCCCAGCCGCGCAACATGCCGGCAACCAGAAAACTGGCCGAGTAGAGTACCCCCACCGCCGCCGCTAGGCCATACAGCCAGGATCCCTGTCCCAACAGCACCACCCAAGGGATCCCGGCCAGGATCATCGTCGCCGCTTCGGGGACATCGTGGTGCCACTGGGATTCTCGGTACAGCTTCGGGTCTACCACGCTGAGATCGGGGCGAAACAGGCGGTGGTGCAGAGTGTGCTTGGGCATCAGCCAGGGCCACTGGTGGGCCAGCCAATGGCGCCCATCCCGCACAACCTCGGCCCAAAGGACGGAAGCCAGGGCAACGACCCCAACCCCCAGCCACTGAGTTACGCTGCTAACATCCATAGGGCTTTGCCGGCAGTAGCCAAACCATCCTGGGCTCGCGGTCGCCTCTTGGCATCAATCTCAAAGCAGTTGGCGACCCTCAAAAATCATCGCAAAGATCCCTGAAAAGATCATCCCAGGCCGCAAGCAAGACGGCCAACGGCAGCTTTTGGGATCCCAGGAGCATGGTCTCAACCTCTTCTGCAAGCTTGTCTTCCCTCACCCCCAGCCCCTTTCCCAGCCCTCACCCCCAGCCCCTCTCCCAAAGGGAGAGGGGAGATAGAGATCAAGGGGCGGAGCTGGGAAGCTCGCGGATCTCAACCGTATCTCCCACTTGCAAACCTAAGGCCGCCGCCGTCCCGCCGCGGAACTCCAGCACGCCATCTACCAACTGGTCAGAGGGTGGCCCATAGACGGGGCAGGGTTGGGCGGGGCAACCGGGCACATCGGCAGCGATGTACACCACCTGGCCTTGGCGGAGAAAGATAATGTCCAGGTTGAGCAGGGTGTTAAACATCCAGAAGGCAGCCGGCTGGGGCGGGTCGAAGGGAAACCACATGCCGCGATCAGGCGGCAAATCGGTGCGAAACATCAGGCCCAGCCGCTGTTGCTCAGGGGTGCGGGCCACTTCCAGCTCAAAGCGCCGGCCAGCGATGGTGACTTCTGCTGCCACCGGCAGGTGCTGGGGCTCTCCTTTGGCCGAGGTCGCGTTGGCAACGGCTGCCGTCTCCTGGGCTTCTAAAGATGAGGATCCCCCAGCAGTACATCCCAGCAGCAGAGCCAGGCCTAAGGCAATCCCGCCCGCTGTGGCAACCCGGCGAGAGCGCCGCCCCTCCCTTGCCCGCAAACTCATCCCTTGTCTCCTGCCGAGCTAGCTGTGCAGGCTTGATCCTACCCTGCTCTTTAGGTTGAAGAGGGAGGGGATCCGTAGCCAGTTTGGCCGGGATCTCCTGCGGGCTTTGGCCTGTCGATCTCTCCTCAAGCGCAAAGAGCCATCCACCCCCAACCCGATACCATAGCCATAGAGTCTATCTATCGTTCCCCACCCGGCCAGGAGAGACCCCATGAAAGACCTTTTGAGCAGATCCTCGCTGAGCCGGAGCTCGCTTCTGGCTCTGTTTGGCCTATTGCTTTTGGGTCTCTGGCCCGCACAGGGGATGGGATCCCAGGAGGCCCCGGTGCGGATCCCGTTTGAGCCGACCGTGACCTATGGGGAAGGCTATGGAGAAGAGGCTGTGGCCCAACAAGCCCAAAGTCGCTTTGCGCTAAAGCTGTTTGATCGCCTGCTCCAGCAGCAGCCGCAAGAGAACCTCTTTTTCTCTCCTTTGAGCATTCACTTGGCTCTGAGCATGCTGTACAACGGCGCCGCTGGGGAAACGCAGGCGGCCATGGCCGAGGTGCTGGAGGCCCAAGACCTCTCCCTCCATGAGTTGAACTGGACCAATGCCCAGATGGCGCGCTGGCTGGTGGAGCGATCCCAAGCAGAAGGGCCGATCCAGGTGCAAATTGCCAACGGCCTTTGGGTCGATCAAACCCTCACCCTGCGGCCTCCCTTTTTGCAGGCGCTGGCCACCTATTACCAAGCAGTGGCCAATCGGGTGGAGCTGGGATCCCCTCAAACGGTGCAGGCCATCAACCGTTGGGTAGCCGAGCGCACCCAGGGCAAGATTGACCGCCTTGTGGACCGCCTCGGCCGTGAAGACAGGATGGTTTTGCTCAACGCCATCTATTTCAGGGGAAAGTGGACCCAGCCCTTCGATCCGGCCCTGACAGAGCCCCAGCCCTTCACCCGCCCGGATGGCAGCCGTGTCCAAGTGCCGATGATGGCCCAATCCGGCCGCTACGGCTACCGGGAGACCGAGCAGCTCCAGGTGGTGCGCCTGCCCTATGGGGAAGGGGAGCTGGCCCTGCTGATCCTGCTGCCGAAACCGGGAGTAAGCTTAGAAGCCCTGCGGCAGGAGCTCAGCCCAGAAACGTGGCAAGAATGGACGGGATCCCTGCCCACCCGCCCCGGCTCGGTGCGGATCCCCAAGCTTAAGCTGGCCTACGAGACCGATCTGGGGCCGGCTTTGCAGCAGTTGGGCCTGGGGATCGCCTTTTCCCGTCGGGCCGATTTCAGCCAGATGACCCCAGAGCCGACGCAGGTCAGCAGAGTCTTGCACAAGGCGGCCCTTGAAATCAACGAAGAGGGATCCGAGGCGGCAGCCGCCACTGGCGTGCTTGTCTCGCGCACCGCTCTCGACCGGCAAGAACCCTTCCAATTCGTAGCGGATCGCCCCTTCTGGTTGGCCATTGTGGCCTCGGGATCCGGCGGCAACCCGGCGGCTCAAACGCTGCTGTTTATGGGATCCGTAGTAGACCCGAAGTAGAGGCTACAACAGGGCTGGGAGGCTCTCCACAAGCAACTGAGCGCGGCTGGGGCGCCCCCACAGCACCTGCTCGTGCTTGTAGACCACCATTCCGGGGGGAGATCCCTTGGGCTTAAAGACGCATTTGGGGCGGGTATAGACCACGGGCACCTGGTCGCTGAAGCGACCGCGGCTAAAATACGCCGCCAGATCGGCAGCCGCCTGCAGATCTTCACTTTCGGCCACCGCGCCCGGAGGCAGGCGCAACAGCACGTGGCTACCGGGGATCTCTTGGGCGTGAAACCACCAATCTTGGTCTTGGGCCACGCGGAAGGTCAGCCGATCATTTTGCCAGTTGTTGCGCCCCACCCAGATGGAGAAGCCGCTGGGGCTAGTGAAGCGATAGGGGTTGAAGCTGGCTGAAGAGGCCCGCCTAGATCCCTCTAGCCGGCTGGGGCTTTCTAGGTAGCCTTGCTGAATCAGCTCCGCCTCAATTTCCTGGAGGACGGCCAAGTCCTGGGGCTCGCGGTAGGCTTCTAGCTGCTGCAGGGACGCTTCCACCTGCTCTAGGTAGCGGATCTCTTGCGCTACAGCTTCTAGCAAAGGTCGGACGGCCTCCTGGGCTCGCTTTTGTTTGCGGTGCTTGCGGTAGTAGGCCTGGGCGTTGAGAACAGCGTTTTTCTCCGGATCCAGGGGGATCTTGACCCTCTGGCCCCTGGCAAAATCCGGCAGCTCAATCGAGCTCAGCCCTGGCCGCCAGAGGTGGAGATGGGCCATGAGGAGATCGGCAGCCTGCTTGGAGGCTTCGGCCTGGGCCGAGTCGGCCAACATCTTCTCAAAGTGCTCGCGCCGCTGGCGGAGTTTTTTCAGCAGGGCAGCCAGCTTTTGCCCCAGGCGCTGCCGCTCTCGCTCAAAGCGTTCGCGGTTGAGCTGGGCTTGGTAGTAGGCTTCCAGGAGCTGATGCAAGTTGGGTGTAGAGGGATCCCCGCCAGAGCCCCTCCAGCCGAGAACAGTGTACCCCTGGGGGGTAAGGGCCGGCTTAAACTGAGCCGTTTCCAGGCGGGCCAGCCAGTCCTGCCACCAAAAAAACAGGGCCTGCCACTCCTGGGGCGAGAGTTGGTTGCTGGGGGTTTGGGGTGGGATCCCGGCCTGCAGGCACATGGCCTCTGCCAAATGCCGGCTCAGGCCGCGGTAGCAGCGCAGCAGCCGCTGAGCAATGGGGCCAGGGATTAGGGCAAGACGCTCTTGCCACTGGGAGAAGGGCTCGGCTCGCTGGGGGATGGGATCGCTTAGGGCAGGGGGAGCTTCGTAAAGTAGACCTGGCTGCACCGGCCGTACCCGCGACTGTCGCTCGCTTACCCCGTGGCCGCAGGCCAAGATCATGCCCCCCTCGTCCACCAAGATGGCGTTGCTGTACTTGCCCATCACTTCCAGATAAAGGTGGCGTTGAGGGGGATCCGCGGGGCGAGGGGCAAAGCGAAAGTCAATCACCCGCTCCCACTCGTCCAGCAGCGCCAGCTCCGTCAGCGCCAAACCCCGCAGGTGCCGTTGCAGGTGTTGGCTAAAGGGCAAGTCCTCTGCTTCCTTGGGGGGAGCCTGACAGAGGTGAACTCGGGCCGCCTGAGGATGCCAAGACAGTAGCAAGCAAGGACGCGCCTTGAGGGTGCGCAGGCCAATCACCACCGTCCACAGATCCGTCTGCTGGATCCACTCCACGCGGGCAGGCAGCAAGGGATCCCCCCCGGCCTCAGCCCCTTTTAGATCTGCCAGCACAGCACGGAGGGTGGTCAGGTCAACCGGTTGCATCCCTGCTGCTCCTTGGGATCGGGCAACGCCTGGGGAACTGAACGAGGGCCTCCTTCCATTATCTGCCGCTCCCCTAGCTGGCGCTGGCAACAAAAAGACTCCGCCCAATCGACTTGAGCGGCAACCAAGGGGCTGCATTGGGGCAAGAGGCTTGGTACTTCCACCTTTGGGCTTTTTGGCCCAGGTGCCTTCAATTCTCAGGCAGAAACCCCGAGCTGCCTAGTCCTCGTCTTCATCGTCATATTCTTCATCATCGTACTCCTCCTCTTCCACTACCTCGTCCAGATCGAGCAGCACAGCATTGAGTTGGTCGAACAGGGCTGGCGAGTCCTCTGGGTTCAGTAGGTAGGGATCCCCCTCGTCAGGCAGGGCCACGTAGACCAGAACTGGGTCGAGGGGCGTAAAGATGCCGTATTTCTTGTCTTTGTAGAAGAAGGTAGCCAGCAGTTGGAATTCCTGGGCATCTTCCTCGCTTTCGCCCAGCTCGAACACATCTTCCTCTTCAACAGGGGGCAACTCTCCCTGCACCGTCAGGATGTCGAAGCCGTTTTGCTGCAGAGTCAAGTTCAACTCCTCCAAGACGGCCTGGATGGTGGGGATAGCAGCCTGGAGCTCCTCTGGATCCGGCTCATCCAGGATCCCTTCCATGTCCGCATCTCCGTTCACCGCTTGGCCGGGCTCTTCTTCCCCCTCCCAAACCAGAACTTTGATCACGGCGTCCACGGGCGTGGCCAGTGCATAGGCTTGTTCCTCAATGACCACCTGCCTCAGGATCTCGCATTTCAGAGGCTGGTTCTGCTCGTCGCGGAGCACTAAGGTTTCGCGGGATTCGGCCATGGAAAGCAACCCAGGTTAGGAAAATGAGGTCAACCAAAGCTTATTCTCCCATGTTCTGATCCCCCGCAGAACTCAGGGATCCTCGTCGGCACTGCCGGCTTCGGCCTGGGCCAGGGCTTCCAGAGCCAGCAGGATCTCCTCTTCTCGCTGGCTATAGGTCTCTTCATCGATCTCCCCCAGATCGAGCTGAATCTGGAGAGCGGTGAGTTCTTTCTGGAGGTTTTCTTTGCTGTCGAGTTGTGCCTCGGCCCGCTCGCGAATCTGCTCTGCCAACCACAGCAAGCTCTGGGCCGGCCACGTCAGCAATTGCCAAACCATCCCCGCGCCTCTCCCGTGATTTAGGTCAATCCTAACAAGCGGATCCCACCTCCGCCTAAAGCCCGATAACCGATGCTCAGACCCTCCCAAAGGTGGCGCCATAGACCCGAAACAGAGGGATCCCTGCCGCTGGACTCTGCTGCTGGTTGCCGTTGCTCCTGTTCCAGCAACTCCAGCAGGTGGGTGTTGTTGGCTGCCCTGGCTGCTTCTAGACGATGGGCCAGAGAGACAGCGATGTTCCGCCGATGGCGGGCCAGAAAGCTAGCTCCACTCGCTTCAGCAGTTGCGCTCATAGAAATAGATAGAAAAAGGCCGAGGCAGTTGAACGGGCTATGGAGGTGTTGAGACGAGTGGGGATCGCCGAGCAAGCCGAGAAGTATCCTGGTCAACTTTCGGGGAGGCAGCAGCAGCGGGTGGCGATTGCCCGCGCTTTGGCCATAAATCCGGCGGTGATGCTCTTCGATGAGCCCACCTCGGCCTTGGATCCGGAGATGGTCAAAGAGGTGCTGGACGTGATGCGGGAGCTGGCCCGCTCGGGCATGACCATGGTGTGTGTAACCCACGAGATGGGCTTTGCCCGCGAGGTGGCGGATCGGATTGTCTTCTTCGACCGCGGCAAGATCGTGGAAGAAAACACCCCCCAAGAGTTTTTCAGCAACCCCAAGGAAGAGCGTTCTCGCCTTTTCTTGTCGCAGATCCTTTCCCACTAAGGGGCTGCGCTTAGAGAGGCGCAAGCCGTGCCAGAAAGGCCCCCTCCGGCTCTTGGTAGAGAATTTGTCCCTGCCAGCCGTTGGCGTGGGCACAGCGCAGCAGGGTTTCCGGATCCACAAACAGCCAGGGAAAGGGATCCCCGCGCTGCCCGCCGTACTCGGCCACAAAGTTCACCACCCTGGCTTTTGCCTCGCCCGCTGTTCTGCAGTCTCTCCCCTTCTCCCGATCCTCGGCTTCAGAATTAGCTGAACTTTCTACCTGCGGCAGATCCGCCGCGTCGCCCTCTTCACTGAGATCGGCTAGATCGGTGGAATCCACAAGCAACTGGCCGGTGGGCTGAACCCAGTGGCGGGCCAAGCTTAAAAAGCGCTCCAACCCCGCCAGGGATCCCACCAGGCCGGCGCCGTTCATCAGCAGCAGCAGCGTATCGAAGGGCTCTTCCGGCCCCTCCCAGTGGAACAGGTCGGCGGCGATGCGGCAATGCACCCCCCGTTCGGCCATGATCTGCAACGCCACCGGCGAGCGATCCAGGGCGGCTACGGCAAACCCCTCCTCCTGCAACAGCAGGCTGTGGCGGCCCGTGCCGGCGCCAATGTCCAGCACCCGACCGCGGCAGAGCTCTAAGGCCAGGGCCTCCACCTCCGGCAGCTCTTGGGTGAAGAACACCTCCGGCGAGACCACCTGGGGCTCCTCTGCCAGCGGGATCCCCTCGGCGCTGTAGGCGTGCAAGAGCAGGGATCCCCTCGCCTGGCCCCGGTGCCAGTCCCACAGGGCTTGCTCGAGCGGATCCTGAGGCAAAGGGTTTTCGACAACCTCTATCATGGGAAGGGAAAGCTAGAGTCTTGCCCCAATGGCCATTGCCGCATTTCTTTACGCTGCCGCTTTGGTTCTTTTGCTGATCGCAGGAGTCGTTTGGGCCACCTCTCAGCCGGCTAACTTGGAGACCGAGCCACAGGCCGGCGCACCTCCAGAAGAGCCCCCGGCAACCCCATCTGTTCCTGTTTCCATTGTGGAGCAACTGGAGCGCCAATACCGCAACAGCCCTTCCTACCGTCCCGATCCTTAGCGTATGCTTCAAGAAAGTTCTTGAAGATCCTTGAAGAGGGGGGGGTCCAAGAGCTTCCTGAAGGCGTGAGCGGTACCCCTGCTGTCCGGATTCTGCTGTTCTCTTCCTTGGGGCCCATGGCTGCGAAGTCTCCACCCCCTATCGTCTACATTGCCCTAGGGCTATTGCTCCTCTGGGGTGGTCATCGCGCCTGGCAGGCGGGCTACATCCGCTGGCCAGAAGGGATCCCTCTGCCAGGGTTGGGCGGTAGGGCCCAAGATCTGCTCTTAACCAGCGGCGAGCGCACCCTGTTTGCCGATAGCAGTCCCGCCGCCGTGGCTGCAGCAGAGCTGTTGCGCCAGGGCAATTTCGGCGCGGCGATCCCGCTCCTAGAGATGGGGCTACAGAACAACCGCAACGACCCGGAAGCTCGCATTTTCCTCAACAACGCCCGCGCCCAGCAGCAGGGCAACCCCTTGAGCATAGCCGTGGTGGTGCCCATCTCCAGCAACCCCAACCGCGCCAAGGAGACCCTGCGCGGCGTGGCCCAGGCCCAAGAGGAGCTATTTCAGCAAGGGGGTATTGCAGGGCGGCTGCTGCGGGTGGTGATTGCCGACGACGGGGATAACCCAGAGCGAGCGGCGGCAGTGGCCAAAGCCCTGGTGGGCCAGCCCGAGATCCTGGGGGTGATCGGCCACAACGCCAGCGATGCCACCCTGGCGGCGGCTGAGATCTATCAGTCTGCCGGCCTGGCCATGATCTCCTCCACCTCCACCAGCACCCGCATCAGCCTGCTGGGGAACGCCATCTTTCGCACCGTCCCCTCCGACCAGATTGCTGGCACGCAACTGGCCCGCTATGTCCTTAACAAACTGCGCCTGCAGAGGGTGGCCATCTTCTACAACCCCAACAGCGCCTACAGCACCAGCCTGCGCGACGCCTTTGCCGCTACCCTGACCAGCGAAGGGGGCGTTGTGCTGGCGACCTTCGACCTGTCGGCAGCCGATTTCAACCCCCAGGCCAGCCTGCAGACAGCTCTGGGGCAGGGATCTCAGGCGGCTTTCTTGGCGCCCACGGCTTCCGTGGCCGAAAAAGCGCTGGCCGTTGCCCGCGAGAACGCTGCCCTTGGCCAGCCCCTCGCCCTGGTGGGGGGGGATGTGCTGTTTAGTCTCACCACCCTCAAGGAAGGGGGGGCAGCAGTAGAGGGGCTGGTGGTGGCGGTGCCCTGGCATCCCGACGTGCCCCGCAACCGCGGCTTTGCCCAGAAGGCAGCCCAGATGTGGGGAGGGCAGGTGAGTTGGCGCACGGCACTGGCCTACGACGCCACCCGTGTTTTTCTCCAGGCTATTCGGCAGGGATCCCCCAGCCGCAGCGGCATTCTCACTGCCCTGGGCGACCCCAACTTCCGCTTGCCAGACGGCGCTTCCGGGGAGGTGCGCTTTTTGCCCTCCGGCGACCGCGATGCTCCCCATGTGCTGGTGCGCATTGAACGGGGCAACCGCTCCGGCACCGGCTACGATTTTGTGCCCCTCCCCTAGGGCAGGCGCTACAGTAGGGGGTGCTCTCCATCTCCTCAGCTTGGACAGATCCCATGCCCAGCCGGATCACCGCGTGTTTTCAGGCGCTGCGCAGCCGCGGCGAAGCCGCCCTCATCCCCTACCTCACCGCCGGGGATCCCAACTTGGAAACCACCTTTGCGGCCCTGCAAGTTTTGGAGGAGAACGGCGCCGACCTCATCGAGTTGGGGGTGCCCTATTCGGATCCCCTGGCCGATGGGCCGGTGATCCAGGCAGCAGCCACCCGCGCCCTCAGCCGGGGCGTCACCTTGGGCGACATCTTGCAGGGCTTGCGGGGCCTCTCGCTGCGGGCTCCCCTCGTCCTGTTCACCTACTACAACCCCATCCACCAGCTCGGCATCCCCACCTTTGTGCGGCAACTGCGCCAGGCCGGCTGTGCCGGCTTGGTCGTCCCCGACCTGCCCCTGGAAGAGGCCGGATCCCTGCGGGAAGCAACGCAGGCGGAGGGGATCGACCTCATCCTGCTGGTGGCCCCCACCAGCCCCGCCGAGCGAATGCGCCGTATTGCCCAACAGTCCAGCGGCTTTATCTACCTGGTCAGCACCACCGGCGTCACCGGCGAACGGGCCACCCTGGAGCAGCGGATCCCGGCCTTGCTGCAGCAACTGCGCCAATACACCTCCCTGCCGATTGGGGTAGGCTTCGGCATCTCCACCCCCGACCAGGCCCGCCAGATTGCTCTCTGGGGAGCGGATGCGGCGATCGTGGGCAGTGCCTTTGTGCAACGGCTGGCCAAGGCCCCCACCCCCGCCCAAGGGCTGCAACAAATTGCCCACTTCTGCCGGGATCTCAAAGCTGCCCTGCAAGGCATAGGTACCCCGCAACATTGACTGCTGCAGTGTGTGGGCAAGAGGCTTGCCTTTATCTCAAAACAAGTGAAACGAATGTTTACATTTTTTTACTGCCCTCGCCGACCAGTTTCTGGCCTGCTGACCCAACAGAGCCAGAGGATTGGCGGCCAAGCAGACACTCTGGTGCCTGTTTATTTGTAAATCTTCACAAAACACTCATCCCTCCCACGCTATAAAATTGACCTGGATGCTCGGCTGTCTGAAAGTCGCAGAGGTTCTTGACCTGTCTCAAAATCTGGGGCTTCGGTGGGGGTAGTTTTGAGCAACCCGCTCCACAGGATCCCCGGTTTTTGGGCAAGGAGGATCCCGCAAACAACAGAGTTTGGGATCCCACTTTTGAGAGGTTCAGCCAGTCGCCCATCGCTTTTTGGAAAGACTAGAAGGAGATCCATCATGCAAGACGCCTTTACCCGGGTGATCGCTCAGGCAGATGCACGCGGTGCCTTTTTAAGTGATCAAGACTTCGACCGTCTGGCGGCTTTGGTGGCAGAAGGCAACAAACGCCTGGATGCTGTCAACCGCATGACCAGCAACGCCGCCCAAATCGTAACCAACGCGGCTCGTTCCCTGTTTGCCCAGGAGCCGGATCTGATCGCCCCTGGCGGTAATGCCTACACCAACCGTCGCATGGCCGCCTGCCTGCGGGACATGGAGATCATCTTGCGCTACATCACCTACGCCACCTTGGCGGGGGATAGCTCGGTGCTGGAAGATCGCTGCCTCAACGGCCTGCGGGAGACCTACATTGCGCTGGGGGTGCCCACCAGCTCCATGGCCAACGCCATTGCGGCCATGAAGAAGGAAGCCCTGGCCAAGATCATGGATCCGAACGGCATCACCCCTGGCGACTGCTCGGCGCTGCAAAGCGAGGTGGCCAGCTACTTCGACAAGGCGGCTGCCGCCATTGTTTAAGTTAAAAGCGGTCGTCCCTCTTTAAAGCTCCGTGAGATCGCCTAGATCCCTTTTTTCCGACAGGCAGACAGGCATTCCCAACTTGGAGGAGTGCCGGCTGCTCAACTAAGACTTTTGCTAACAGTCAACGCATTTAGGAGTTGCAAGGTGAAAACTGTCATTACCGAAGCGATTGCCGCTGCTGACAATCAAGGGCGTTTTCTCAATGCCAGCGAGCTGCAGGCCGTTAATGGTCGTTACCAGCGCGCTGCTGCCTCTCTGGAAGCGGCCCGTGTCTTGACCCAAAACCAACAAACGCTGGTGCGCGAAGCGGTGCAGGAAGTGTTCAAGCGCTTCCCCTACCTGACCCAGCCGGGCGAAATGGGTCACGGCGATGTGTTTCAGGCCAAGTGTGCCCGCGACATTGGCTACTACCTGCGCTTTATCACCTACTCGCTGGTTGCAGGCGGCACGGGCCCCCTCGATGAATACCTGGTGGCGGGCCTGCGGGAGGTGAACCGCTCCTTTAACCTCTCCCCGAGCTGGTACATTGTAGCTCTGCAGCACATGAAGAGCCGTGCTCTGGGCATGCTGAAGGGCCAAGCGGCGAACGAAGCAGCCATTTACTTCGACTACGCCATCAACGCCCTTAGCTAAGGGATGCCAGAGTAGAGATCCCGTTTTTGGGGGAGCGATCTCTTTCTTCGTCTTCCAATTGAGTGCCCCTACAGAGCAGGCAGCAGCCCAAGTGGAGCTGAGCTGGTCGTTTCCAGGTTTTCGGCGCCGCGGCTCTCTTCGAGCCAGCTAGGTTGTCTGCCTGCTTCCCAAGCTTTTGTGCCTGGGTACAGTTCTGCCTCTAGAGGTGGCTTTTGCGGCCTCTCTGGCGGTCAGGAGGTCTTCGTGCCCAGGTGCCGCACAAAGTTGAACTCGACTCGGGGGAAAACGATGTTTGGTCAAAGCACCAGCGGCCCTGAAACTTTGACGGAAGCCGGCAGCCGGGTTTACAAGGTTGAGTACACTGGCCTGCTCAACCCACCCGATGCTCTGGCCACCTCGGCTAAGGTGCGTCGCAGTACCATGAGCATCACAGTTCCTTACAGCCGGCTGTCCACGGAGATGCAGCGCATTCTGCGGATGGGCGGCAAAATCGTGCAGGTCACTGCTCTATCGGCGGCCCCTGCCCAGAGCAACGGCGCTGCTGAGTAAGGGATCCCTCTGCTCAACGGCAGTCATCGGCAAGGTGGCCTCGATTCCATGGACGGCTCTGCAAGGGTTCCCATGACATCCAACACGGCGGTGCTGCCCCAGCCGCTCACCTGGGAGCAGGCGATAGCGCGGCTGCAGGGGGATGACCCGCAAGATCGGTACTATGCCGCTTGGTACTTGGGCACGGTTCGGGATCCGCGGGGGGTAGAGCCACTGCTGTTGGCGTTGCGAGATGAGCGGGATCGCACCGCCTTGGGGGGCTACCCGCTACGGCGCAATGCGGCCAAAGCCCTTGGGCAAATTGGCGACGTGCGGGCCGTGCCCGGCCTGATCGAGGCCCTTGGCTGTAGCGATCTGCATGTGCGGGAAGAGGCTGCCTATGCCCTGGCCCAGTTGGGAGACCGGCGGGCGGTGGCTCCCTTGCTGGCCTTGCTGCAGTCGCGGGAGCAGGAGCAGCCCTGGGAAGCCTTCATCGAGGCGCTGGGCCAGCTCAACGCCACCGAGGCCGAGGCGGCGATTCGGCCTTTCTTAAGCCACCCCTCGGAGCGGGTGCGTTCGGCAGCCGCTTGGGTGCTCTATCGCTTTACACAAGCCGAGGAGCTGACCCAAGTTCTGGTGGCGCTGCTGGCCCACCCCAATTTCAGCCTGCGCCAGGCGGCCCTTTTCGATCTGGCAGAATCCGGCTGGGTGGCAGGGGCGCCGCTGTTGGCGACAGCCGATGTGGCGCTTAACCTGCGCATCAATGCTCTGAAGCGACTGTTCGACGTGGCGCTGCAGTTAGGGCGAGTGCCGCCGGATCGGGTGGCAGCAGCGATCATCCCGCAACTGGACAGGCTGTTCTAGACGTGAAAGGGCTTGGGGCTCTCCCCCCCTATTGGCTCGCTTGGATGTTTCGTTAGTTTTTTACTTACCTTGGCCTCTGGGTTGTCTATGTCCTCTTCCTCGGCTGCGCAAGTGCTTCCCGCTGCTGTGGCTCAACTGGCCGCTGAACTGGAACAGGCCACCTCAGCGGAAGAACTGTTGCGGGTGGTGAGAGCGCTGGGATCCTTGGGCCACGTGGAAGGGATCCCCCTGCTCATTCGCGCCTTTGGCTTCAACCGCCCTGCCGTGGGGGAGGCCGCGCTGGAAGAGGTGTTGCGCTTTGGGGAGGCGGCGGTAGGGCCTTTGCTGGCCAACATCGATGGCTTCGACTATGGGGCGCGCGCCTATTCGGTGCGGGCGTTGGCCCGTATCGGCCACGGCGATGCCTACCCCTTTTTGGCGGAAGCCATTGTGGCGGACTTCGCCCCCAGCGTGCGGCGAGCGGCGGCCCGTGGGCTGGGACAGGTAGCGGCACGGCGGCCCCTCTCCGATCAAGAGCGAGCCTTGCACCTGTTGCGGCAATGCCTGGGCGACGCCGACTGGGGAGTTCGCTATGCCGCCGTCGGATCCCTGACGGATTTGGCTCGGCTGGGAGAGGCGTCCCTGCGATCTGCCGTCGAGGCAGCCCTGCAAATGGCCTTGCAGGATGCGGATCCCTTGATTCCCCTACGCGCCCGCCTAAGCCAGCAGGAGCTGGCTGCTGATCCATAACCCCTGCCATTTTGTTGTTTCGTTTCCTCAGGAGCATAACCTATGACTCTTCCGCTGCTTGCCGATCGCCCCACCACGCAAAGCGTGCGGGTGGAGCGCTACTTTGTACCCAGCGACGAAACCCCGCCCGCCTATCGCCCCGACGACCCGACGGGCATCGAAAATGTCATCCGCGCCGCCTACCGGCAGATCTTCAGCGAACACCTGATGCTGGAGAGCTACCGGCAAAAAGCGCTGGAGTCCCAGCTGCGCAACGGGGCGATCTCGGTGAAGGAGTTTATCCGTGGCCTGGGCAAGTCGGAGGTGTACCGGGATCTGGTCATGGTTCCTAACGACAACTACCGCTTCGTCGAGATCACCTTCCAGCGCTTCCTGGGCCGGCCCACCTACAGCCAGCAGGAGCGCATCAAGTACTCCATCATCCTGGCCACCCGCGGTCTGAACGGCTTTATCGACGCCGTTGTCGACAGTGAGGAGTACAACGCCGCCTTCGGGGACGATGTGGTGCCTTACCAGCGCCGCCGCCTTTCCGAGAAGCCGACCAACTTGCTCAACCCCCGCTACGGGGCGCGGTGGCGGGATGTTTCCGGCGTGAAGCGCTCGACGCGGGAAGTGGTGCGCACCTACCGGATTACTCGGCCTCCCAAGCCCGGGGATCCGGAAAACTTCCTCAACATGGCCCGCATGCTCAATCCCAAGCCGGCAGCGCGGCAAAACATCAGCGTCTTCGATCTGAAGATCCCCGACATGACCACCAACCGCCGCTGAGGGTTGGGCCTCCTACCCACTGCGCCCTTGCCAAGCTCTCAAGCCGATCATCCGACGCCGTTCGGGTGGATCGGCTCTTCGGCTTGGTTGGGGCAAGATTCGTTATAATCTGGGTGATGCTTCTTAACACTTGGGTTACATGAACAATCCAGTTGTGCGGGCTTTTTTTGTCGGCAAGGCGGTGGCCGACGTGCTGCGAGAGCGCCTGGAGAGCACCCTTGCCGACCTTGCCGGGGAAGTGGGCAAGGTGTGGGCGGAGCTCCAAGAGGGCTGGCAGACCTTTGCCCAGGATGTCATGGCCCGGGCTGAGGCGGAAGCATCGCTAGCTGCCCAGGAAATGGCGGCACCCCCCTTCAAGGCAGAAGACCTGCAGGCAACCCTAGACGACCTGCGGGCAGAGGTGGCGCAGTTGCGCTCCGAATTGCAGAAGTATCGGAGTCGAAACGCTTGAACGCCAGCACACTCCCATCCCGAGCCGTTTTGGGATCCGAACCCGCCAAGCCCTATACCGCCTACCGTTGGGCCCGAGAAAACTACACCCGCTGGGGCCGCCTCATTGATATTTGGCGATTTGTGCTCACCTGGCTGTTTTACCTCTGGCTGGATCAGCAGGCGTGGAGCTACGGGGGGCAGCCCACAGCGGAGCGCAAAGCCAAACGCCGCCGCGCCAGGGCCATCTGGATCCGCGAGACGCTGCTCCACCTCGGTCCTACTTTTATCAAGGTGGGGCAGTTTTTCTCCACCCGGGCCGATCTCTTCCCCTCCGAGTACGTCGAGGAGCTGTCCAAGCTGCAGGATCGGGTGCCTGCTTTTGGCTACGAACAGGTGGCAGCCATCGTGCAGCAAGAGTTGGGCAAGCCCATTGAGCAGATCTACAGCTATTTCGATCCCACCCCCTTGGCGGCGGCCAGCTTGGGGCAGGTGCATCGGGCCAAGCTCAAGACCGGCGAAGAAGTGGTGGTCAAGGTGCAGCGTCCGGGCCTGACCCGCCTGTTCACGATCGATCTGGAGATCTGCCGCGGTATTGCCGAGTTCTTTCAGTACCACACCCGTTGGGGCGGGCCGGGCCGCGACTGGATCGGCATCTACGAAGAGTGTCGGCGCACCCTCTGGGAGGAAGTGGACTACCTCAACGAGGGCCGCAACGCCGACACCTTTCGCCGCAACTTTCGGGACATGCCACAAATTGCCGTCCCCAAAGTGTACTGGCGCTACACTTCCCCCCGCCTGCTGACGCTGGAATACCTGCCAGGGATCAAGATCAGCGACTACGAAGCCCTGAGCGCGGCGGGGCTGGATCGCAAGCTCTTGGCCCGCTTGGGGGCAGAGGCCTATTTGCGGCAACTGCTCAAAGACGGCTTTTTTCACGCCGATCCCCACCCTGGCAACATTGCCGTCAAGCCGGATGGCACGCTGATCTTCTACGACTTCGGCATGATGGGGCGCATTCGCCCTGGCATCAAGGAAAAGTTGGTGGCCATGCTGGCGGCTGTGGTGGCCAAAAATGCCGACCTGGTGGTGGCCTTGCTGGTGGAGCTGGGCGTGTTGGTGCCCACTGCCGATCTGGCGCCAGTACGCCGCTCGGTGCAGTACATGTTGGATCACTTCATGGACAAGCCCTTTTCCAACAGCTCCGACGAGATCTCGGTGATGGCCATCAGCGAAGACCTCTACGAGCTGGCCTACGATCAGCCGTTTCGCTTTCCCGCCACCTTTACCTTTGTGATGCGGGCCCTGACCACGTTGGAGGGGCTGGGGAAAAGCTTGGATCCGGAGTTCAATTTCCTGGAAGTGGCCAAGCCTTTCGCGGAGGAGCTGATGAACGGCAGCAAACCGGAGACGGAGACTCTGCTAGCCCAGGTCAGCCGCCAGGCGGCAGAGTTCACCAGCAGCAGCCTCAGCTTGCCCCGCCGTCTTGAAGCGACCTTGAGCAAGCTGGAACAGGGGGAGCTACGCCTGCGGGTGCGATCCAGCGAGGCAGAGCGTTTGCTGCGCAAGCTGAACAGCACCGGACGGGGAGTTATCTACGCGGTGTTGTTTGCAACTTTTTTTCTCAGCGCAACCCAGCTATTTTCGGCTGGGCATGCTACTTTAGCGATCGTCACCCTGGCTTTGGCCGTTCTCGCCGCTTTGGCGCTGGTCAGGGTACTCTTAAAGGCAAATGGATCAGAGCCACTGATGTGATGCGACGATATGCCTGCGCTACGGATCCAGGCAAGGTCCGCAGCAGCAATCAGGATGCCTACTACTGTGATCCAGAAGGACGTTACTTCATCGTTGCCGATGGCATGGGAGGGCACGCTGCCGGAGCAACAGCCAGCCTGTTGGCGGTCGAGGTCATTCGCGAGTGCCTTGAGCGGGGTTGGCAGACCGTGCCAGCGCCCAAGCTGCTCAGCGAGGCGATAGAAGCGGCCAACGAGGCCATTCTTAAAGACCAGCGAGAAAACCCGGAGCGGGCCGACATGGGCACCACCGTGGTGGTGGCTCTGGTGGATCCCAACAACAATTGCTGGAGCGCTCACATCGGCGACTCTCGCCTTTACCGCCTCCGCGGATCTGAGATGCAGCAGATGACGGAGGATCACACCTTGGTAGCTCGCTCGGTTCGCCAAGGGGAGTTGACCCAGGCGCAAGCCCGCATGCACCCCTGGCGCCACATTCTCGAGCGCTGCCTGGGCCGCCCCGATGCAGGGCCGCCTGCTGTTCAGCCGATTACAATGCGCCCTGGGGATCGCCTGCTGTTGTGTAGTGACGGGCTCACCGAAGAGCTAGATGACGAGGTCATCGCCGAGTACTGCCTGAAGGTGGAGGATTTGGATCAACTGGCCTGCCAGTTGGTCGAGGCGGCCAAAGAGCGGGGCGGTCGGGACAACATCACGGTGGTGATCGCCGAATACGCCTAGTTCGCGGCCAGCTAGAGACGGTATTGCCGGTACACTTCGCCGGCAGCCCGGTGCAGGAGCGAGTGGCGGTAGACAAGCTGAGCGAGGTCGTTGCCGTAGCCGCCGCCGATAACGCAGGCAACGGGGTAGCCTCGCTTTAAGCAGGTGTCCAGCACCTGCATATCGCGGCGGAAGAGCCCCTCGTCGCTGAGGGCCAGCTTGCCCAAGAGATCTTCGCGGTGGGGATCCACCCCCGCATCATAGAGCACCAGATCCGGGCGCACCTGAGCCAACAGATCGGGCAGGTAGTCGGCCAGGGTTTGCAGATAAGCTTCGTCTTCCAGGCCCACCGGCAGGGGCACGTCCAGGTCGCTGGCCTGCTTGGTGGCGGGGAAGTTGGCGGCGCAGTGCATGGAAAAGGTAAACACCCGCGGCTCGGAGCGGAAGATCCAGGCGGTGCCGTCGCCCTGGTGCACATCCAGGTCTACAATCAGAACCTTTTGCACCAGCCCCTGCTGCAGCAGGACTTGGGCGGCGATGGCCAGGTCGTTGAAAATACAGAAGCCGGAGCCGTAGGCGGGAAAGGCATGGTGGGTGCCGCCGGCGGTGTTGCAGGCCAGGCCGTGGCGCAGGGCCAATTGGGCGGTCAGGACGGTGCCGCCCACCGCGCGACAGGTGCGCTGCACCAGCTCGGGACTCCAGGGCAGGCCGATGCGCCGCTGCAGTTTGGCCTCCAGGGATCCCTCGCAGTAGGCCCGCACGTACTCTGGCGTGTGCACCGATTCGATCCAAGCCAGGGGGGGGAGTTCCGGCTGATGCACTTGCTGAGGGCGGATCACCCCTTCCCGCAGCAGCAGCTCGTGCAGGAGGCGGAATTTGGGCATGGGAAAGCGATGGCCCGGCGGCAGGGGGGCGCTGTAGTCGGGGTGGTAAACGACGGGCAAAGACATTCCAAGCAACCGGATCGACGGGGGTGAGCATAGCCTATTGGGGCCCCAGTGCTTATGGTAGAGGTAGCCCACTCTGGCCGGATCCCTGCGGGGGCTCTGCGCTGTTCTCTCTACCGCCGCGATTCCCTATGTTTACTGCGTCGGATCCCTTTTTGGGTCGCCTCTTGGCCCAGCGCTATCGCCTGACCCATCTGCTGGGGCAAGGAGGCATGGGGCGGGTCTACTTGGCCCAGGATCTGCTTTTTGGCGGGGTGGAAGTGGCCGTTAAGCTGCTCTCCCAGCCGGCGATGGACGAGCAGGCCCGCCTGCGCTTTGAGCGGGAAGCCAAAGCCTGCGCCGCTTTGGGCCAGAAAAGCCTGCACATTGTCAAGGTAAGCGACTACGGCATCACTGCCGATGGGGTGCCTTTCTATGTGATGGAATACCTCAACGGCCAAACCCTCAAGGACATTCTGGCGACGGGATCTCTGCCGCTGGAGCGCTTTTTTCGGCTGGCCCGCCAAATTGGCCTGGGGCTCAAAGCAGCCCACGAAGGGATCCTCCTGGAAGGACAGCGGATCCAGGTGATCCACCGCGACCTCAAGCCGGCCAACGTGATCGTGCTGGCCGACGAAAGCTTGGGGGAGCTGGCGAAGCTGGTGGACTTTGGCATTGCCAAGCTGCTCAACACCCGCGAGTCGCTCAGCCTTACCCACGCCTACCTGGGGACGCTGGCCTACTCCTCCCCGGAGCAACTGGAAGGGTTGCCGCTGGATGCCCGCTCCGACATCTACAGCTTCGGGATCATGCTCTACCAGATGGTGTCCGGCCAGATGCCCCTCCAGCCTACCACCGAATCTTTCCCGGGCTGGTACCAGGCCCACCACAAGCAGCGTCCCCTGCCTTTGGAAGAGCTGGGACTGCCGTTGGCGCTGCCCGCCGGTTTGTCGGATCTGATCCTCAGTTGTTTGGCCAAAGATCCGGCCGCCCGTCCGCCCACGGTGGCCAATGTGTTGGCGGAGCTGGAGCGCATCCAAGCCAGAGCGCAGGGATCCCCCAGAGGAGCTTCCCAGGCTGTTGCCCTTCAATTTCCAGCGATCCCCTCTGGCCCGCTTTTTCCCTCGGCGCCCCCCCTGGCCACGGCCGGCACGCTGCGGCTTGCGCCCCCGACAATGGCCAGCGAGAACAGGGGATCCCTGCTCTGGGCCCGCCTGATCCCCTTCTTGGGGGGCAGTTTGCTGGGCTTGGCCTTGGTGAGTTGGGGGTTGGGACGGTTGCTGCAGCGCCCTGCGGCTCCGGTGCTCTCCGGCTCTCGCCCCTCGCCAGCTGCCACGGAGTTAGAGGATGAGCGCCCAGGAGCGGAGGCGCAGCCCGATACGGCCCCTGAAGTTCTCGTTCCGGATATCCTTGGCAGCAGTGCTGGGCAGGACGAGGGCGCAACCCGTCGGGATCCGGCACCGGAGCTAGAACCCTACAGCGGGCCGGTGTTGCGCGCCTTCCCTCTCCAGACTTCCCGCGAGGTGGTGCGGGCCGCCCTGGGATCCCCCAGCCAGCAGGGGCGAGGCGCTCGGCCCAACACCGTCTACGACCTGTACCGCTTGGGCAGCATGAACTTGAGCCTCACCTACGACGAATCCAGCCTGGCGCTGCAACAAATCGAGGCCACCGTCGCCGACGACGTGCCCGCCCCGCAGGCGGAAGGGCTGCTGGAAGACATGCTGCAGGCCCCCTTGCCCCCCCAGTTGCAGCGAGAACTGCAGGCGGTGCGGGAAAACCGTTCTGAGCGCGTCCAGTTCCGCGTCGGCCCCTGGTCTGGCGTGGTCGAGCGCACCCCCCAGGGCCACCTCTACATGGCCGTTTGGGATCCCCCGCCCACCGTCCCCGTTGCCCAGCCCCGCCCAGCCCCCAGAGCCACTCCAGCCGCCGCCGGCCCTCGTCCCGGCCAGACCCTGCAGGAGCTGCTGCGCCGCGCGCGCGAATTGCGGGGAGATTGAGCCATGTCTGCTTCTGAAGACAAGAATTCCCTACGGGGCACCGTCGCTCGCTTCTTCAAGACCCTGGCGAGGCCCTTTCCGGTCGGGCCTACGGCCCTCCTCAAGCCTGCCGAGCCCCCTCCCCCCAAACGCCCGGTGCGCCTGCAGATCACCTGCCCAGGAGAGCCTCCCCAGGTGTTTGTCCTGCAGGGATCCGACATTCTTGGTCGCAGCCAGACGGTGGCCACCATCCGCATCCCCGCCCCTGCGGTGAGCCATCTGCACGCCCGCATTCGCCCGCGTCCGGGCTGGCGTCTGCCTGGCTTGGGGTGGCGGATCCCTCTGCATCCCCTCCTCTACTGGCTGGGGTGGAACGCTGGTCGCTACCAACTGGAAGATCAAGACTCCACCAACGGCGTCTTTCGCCTCAAGCCCTTTGGCGGCGCCGAGCGGGTGCGGCGGGTGATCCTGCGCCACGGCCAGCGACTCAGCCTTGGCCCGCCCCGGGATCCGGAGAGCGTGGTTATTCAGGTGTTGGATCCACCGCCGCCGCAGGTGTACGGGGTGCGCGGCTGCCTGATCCTGATGGCGCTCTTGGGGCTGGGGGCGAGGCTTTGGATCGGCCATGAGTGGAGCAAGTTCTCAGTAGAACCGCCGCTGGCCGCCGATCGCAACCCCCTGATCGTCCTGGCCGGGGATCGGCAAACCGAGCTGCGCCGCCACCAGGGGGATCTCTACCGGGAGCTGCCCAACCTGGAAGCCTTTGGCCCGATTCTGCCCAAAGTGGTGGTGGCCGCCGAAGATCACCGCTTCTACTCCCACTTCGGGGTCGATCTGCTGGGCATTGCCCGCGCCTTTTGGGTCAACCTGCGCTCCGGGGAGGTGCAGCAGGGGGGCAGCTCCATCAGCCAACAACTGGCTCGCACCGTCTTGCGCGACTACACCGGCTCAGGCAACACCTTTGGCCGCAAGCTGCGGGAGGCCGTCGCCGCCCTCAAGCTGGAACGGCGCTACAGCAAAGACGAAATCCTCACCCTCTACCTCAACAACGTCTACCT
This sequence comes from Synechococcus sp. W60.3, assembly GCF_047502615.1. Lineage (NCBI taxonomy): Bacteria > Bacillati > Cyanobacteriota > Cyanophyceae > Synechococcales > Synechococcaceae > Synechococcus > Synechococcus sp. W60.3. The sequence continues at coordinate 25,545 of NZ_JANSHJ010000027.1, forward strand.
GGGCAACGGCCTCTACGGCTTTGAGACCGCCGCCCAGTTCTACTTCGGGATCCCCAGCCGCCAGCTCAGCCTTTCCGAAGCCGCCACCCTGGCCGCCATTCTGCCCGCCCCCAACGCCTTCAACCCCGTCGCCAACTACGAGGCCGCCGTGCGGGGCCGGGATCGGGTGTTGGATCGCCTCAGCGAGCTCAAAGTTTTCCCGGAAGAGGAGATTCGGCGGGCCCGGCGCAGCCGCCTCACCCTCAACCCCAACCTGCGCTCCCAGACCTCGACAGTTGCCCCCTACTTCTACAGCACCGTCTTCCAGGAGCTGCGGCAGCTTTTGGGGCAAGATCTCTCGGCAGAGGGCAACTTCGTCATCGAGACGACGCTGCATTTGCCCTACCAGCGGCTGGCGGAGCAGGCCCTGGCCCAAACGGTGCGCGAGGTGGGATCCCGCCTGGGCTTCAACCAAGGCGCCTTGGTCAGCCTCGACAGCCGCAACGGCGAGATCCTAGCTCTCGTGGGCGGGATCGACTACACCGCCAGCCCCTTTAACCGTGCCACCCAAGCCCAACGGCAGCCCGGATCCACCTTCAAAGTCTTCGCCTATGCCGCTGCCCTCAGCCAGGGGATCCCGCTGTCGCAGGTGCTCTCCTGTGAGCCGCTTACTTGGGGCAACCTCACCTTTCAGGGCTGCCGCTCGGGAAGTGCCCCCATGGACTTGGCCCGCGGCCTGATCCTCTCCGAAAACGTGATCGCCCTGCGGCTGGCCCAACAGGTAGGGCTGGAGCGGGTGGTGGCCATGGCGCGGCAAATGGGCATCCAATCCCCCTTACAGCCCTATCCTTCCCTGGTTCTCGGCACGATGGAGGTGAACCTGCTGGAGCTGACCGCGGCCTTTGCCCCTTTGGCCAATCGCGGCCTTTGGTCTAGGCCCCACACCATCCGCCGCATCCTGGATAGCAGCGATTGCGCCAACCCCGACGACTTTCGCACCTGCCGCGAGATCTACCCCGGTCGCGAGGATCCCCGCTCGCAGCGGCTGGTTTTGTCGGAGAGCGTCGCCCAGCAGATGACCGCCGTATTGCAAGGGGTGATCCGCTCCGGCACCGGCACCGCCGCCCGCCTTGGGATCGGGGAGGCCGGCAAAACGGGCACCACCACCGCCAACAGGGATCTGCTCTTTGTCGGCTACACGCCCAATCCGCCTCTGGTAACCGGCATTTGGCTGGGCAACGACGACGCCAGCCCCACCCGCGGCAGCAGCAGCATCGCCGCCCAAACTTGGAGAAACTACATGAGCCAAGTCATTCAATAGGCGACCTTGGCAAACAAGTTCTAACAACTTGACAGAAAACCTCTCCCCCTTCTCCAGGGGGAAGTGCCCGGTGGGAGCGTTGCAAGCTGTCGCGAAACCGTCTGTCACATCTCCTCCCCCGAAGGAAACGGGCTTAGGGGCGGCAGGGCTGCGGCCCGGCAGCGTTGCGAAACGCTTGGGAGGTTTTTCAGTCGAGTGATAGCTACACTTAGCCGGCCAGAAAATGAACTGCAGCCAACTGGGCGATGGGATGATTTTAAGATGGGAGTGACTTGGTCATCACTGAATGAAAGCCTTGGGATCCCTGGCTTTGCCTGTTGGAGCGAAGCTGTATGACTGTCCCTCTGATTCAAAACCCTGAGGTTCTAGAAAGCCGCCTTAAGGAGATTCCTGCCGAACCTGGTGTCTATTTGATGCGGGATGCCACCGACCAGATTCTCTATGTGGGCAAATCCAAAAAGTTGCGATCTCGCGTGCGATCCTATTTTCGCTTTACCGGCGACCTGTCTCCTCGTATTCAGCGCATGGTAGTTCAGGTTTGCGAGATCGAGTTTATCGTCACTGATAACGAAAGCGAAGCTCTAGCCCTGGAAGACAATCTCATTAAAACCTATCAGCCGCCCTACAATGTTCTCCTCAAAGAGGATAAAAAGTACCCCTATTTGTGCATTACGTGGTCAGAGCCTTACCCGCAGATTTACATTACCCGCCACCGCCGTCTCAACCAAAATCAAGATAAGTACTACGGGCCCTATACCGATGTGGGCCTGCTGCGTTACACCCTCGGTCTGGTAAAGCGCATTTTTCCCTTGCGCCAGCGCCCCAAGCCGCTTTACAAGGACCGCCCCTGTTTGAACTATGACATCGGGCGTTGCCCTGGTGTCTGTCAGGGCTTGATTAGCCCGGAAGCGTATCGCAAGACCGTTGCTCAAGTGGCGATGATCTTCCAAGGCCAGACGGACGAGCTCATCCGGGAGTTGAAGGAGAAAATGGCCCAGGCGGCCGAGCAAGAAAATTACGAGGCAGCAGCGCGGTATCGGGATCAAATCCGCGGCCTAGAGCAACTGGGCCAATCCCAGAAGGTCTCTTTGCCCAACTCTACCGCCAGCCGCGATGCCATAGCTTTGGCCATGAACGACTCGCGGGCTTGCATCCAGTTGTTTCAGGTGCGGGCGGGCAAGTTGGTGGGACGGCTAGGGTTTGTGGCCGAAAACCGCGGCGACGACCCGGCTCTTATTTTGCAGCGGGTTTTGCAGGAACATTACCAATATTGCGACCCGGTGGAAATTCCCTCCGAGATTTTGACCCAGTATGAGTTGCCGGATCGCGATTTTTTGGAATCTTGGCTGAGCCAGAAAAAGGGGCGCAAGGTCAGCCTCCTTGCCCCGCAGCGGCAGAGCAAAGCCGAGCTAATCGAACTGGTGGAGCGGAACGCCCAGCTGGAGCTAGCCCGCAGCCAGCGCTTGGCAGACCGGGAGGCAGCAGCCCTGGAGCGCTTGGCAGAAGTTTTGGATCTGCCGTCAGCCCCCCGCCGCCTAGAAGCCTACGATATTTCCCACATTCAGGGATCCGATGCGGTGGGCAGCCAGGTGGTGTTTATCGACGGCCTGCCAGCCAAGCAGCACTACCGCCGCTACAAGATTCGCAACCCCGAGGTGCGTCCTGGCCACTCCGACGATTTTGCCAGCCATGCCGAGGTGGCGCGGCGTCGCTTTAGCAAAATGACCCCTGAGGATCAGCCGGACTTGGTGCTCATCGACGGGGGCAAAGGGCAACTGGCTGCAGTGATGGCTGTTCTGGCGGAGCTGGGGCTAGATCACCTGCCGGTCATTGCCTTGGCCAAGCGGGAGGAGGAAATCTTTCGGCCTGGGGATCCCGAGCCGCTGCGGCTGCCGCCCCAGGATCCGGCCCGCCTGCTGTTGCAGCGTCTGCGGGATGAGGCCCACCGCTTTGCCCTTGCCTACCATCGCCAGCAGCGGAAACTACGCCAACAGGCTTCGGTTCTGGAGGAGATCCCTGGTCTAGGCAAGCAGCGGCAAAAGCTGCTCATGGAGGCGTTTCGCTCCCTTGCCCGCATCCAGATGGCTACTGAGGAGCAGTTGGCCCAAGTACCTGGCATTGGCCCCAAGCTGGCCCGCCAGATCTACCGCTACTTCCATCCAGAAGCCGAGACCGAGTTGCCAGCAACAGTGCAACCCGCCTCTGGCCAAACCTAAGTCTGAGCTGGCGTATCATCGTGGAGTCCGCCATTCTCGGCTAAGGGAGCTAAGTGAAGGTAGCGCTGTTGCAACTTAACTATACCGTTGGTGATCTTAGCGGCAATGCCGAGCGCATCCGTGCGTCGGTTGAGGCAGCAGCAGCCAAGGGGGCAGAGCTGGCGATTACTTCTGAACTGGCCTTGTTGGGGTACCCGCCCCGGGATCTGTTGCTCTACCCTGCTCTAGTCGAGAGGGCAGGCCAAGTTTTGCAGCAGTTGGCTGACCGGCTGCGGGATAGCATTCCGGTGGTGGTGGGATCCGTGCAGCCCAACCCCCTGCCGGAGGGGCGACCCCTCTACAACGCCGCGGCCTGGCTGGAAGGGGGGCAGATCCGCCACTGGTTCCAGAAGTCGCTTTTGCCCACCTACGATGTCTTCGACGAAGACCGCTACTTTGAGCCGGGATCCCAGCCCCAGCCCGTCCAGTACGGCGGCTATCGCCTGGGTTTCACCATCTGTGAAGACATCTGGAACGACCGCGACTTCTGGCAGCACCGCCGCTACCACCGGGATCCGGTAGACGAGATGGCCCGCTGCGGCGCCGATTTGCTCATCAATCTGTCGGCCTCGCCTTTTAGCCTGGGCAAGCAGAAATTGCGGGTGGAGATGCTGGGATCCCTGGCCCGCAAGCACGCCCTGCCCATCCTCTATGTCAACCAGGTGGGGGGCAACGACGACCTCATTTTCGACGGGGCCAGTTGCGCCCTAGACTGCCGGGGCCGGGTGGTGGCCCAAGCCGCTGCCTTTCAGCCGGACTGCCTGATGGTAGATGTGGAGGCGCTGGTTCATCCTCCTAAGGAAGGCCCGGAAGTTCAGGGATCCCGCTGGCCAACGGAGCCGGAAGCAGAGCTCTACGAGGCGCTGGTCTTAGGCACCCGCGACTACGTCAGCAAATGCGGCTTTCGCGAGGTGTTGCTGGGCCTGTCGGGGGGGATTGACTCAGCGGTAACTGCCGTCATTGCCGCCGACGCCCTAGGGCCGGGGCGGGTGCTGGGGGTACTCATGCCCTCTCCCTATTCCAGCCCGGGCAGCCTGACGGACGCCTACCAACTGGCGCAGAACCTGAGGATCCCGACCCTGAAGCTGCCCATCCAGTCAATTATGGAGAGCTACCAGCACCTGCTGGATGAGCCCTTTGCCGGCCTGCCCCCCGACATCGCGGAGGAGAACCTGCAATCGCGCATTCGCGGCACCCTGCTCATGGCCCTCTCCAATAAGTTTGGCCGGCTGCTCTTGAGTACGGGCAACAAGTCGGAGCTGGCGGTGGGCTACTGCACCATCTACGGGGATATGTCCGGCGGCTTGGCGGTGATCTCCGATGTGCCCAAAACCTGGGTCTACCGCCTGGCCCGCTGGATCAACCGCCACCAAGAGCGGATCCCTCTTCCCATCCTCACCAAGCCCCCCTCGGCAGAGCTGCGGCCCGGCCAGAAAGATAGCGACAGCCTGCCCCCCTATGACGTGCTGGATGCCATCCTGCAGCGGCACATCGAGCAGCACCAATCCGCTGCCGAGCTGGTGGCCCAAGGGTTCGATCCCGACACTGTTCAGCAGGTGCTGCACCTGGTGCAGAGTGCCGAGTTCAAGCGCCACCAGGCTCCCCCTGGCCTGCGCGTGACCGATCGCGCCTTTGGCACCGGCTGGCGCATGCCCATTGCCAAACGCCAGGAAGGGATCAGTTGACCTTCACCCCCGGTCCCTCTCCCAGAGGGAGAGGAGGGTTGGGAGAGCGCAACCGGTTTCGCTTTTCCTGCAAGGATTGGGGTAGGGGTGCGGGTATGTTTTCTGTGAATGAGGGCCTGCCGGCCGGCAGACCCCAGAACAAAGCTTTTCCTCAACTCAACAAAAAACAGAGGGAGCAGGGCTTTCAAGCTTGCCTCTCTGCTCACAGGGATCCCAGAATCTCGCGTTTACCGCTTCGGGAGCGACTCCATAGCGCGGCAAGCTGAGTTTTCTAGATCAGGCCCAGCCAGGAGGCGACGCCTTGGCCCGTCACCGCTTCGATGACAATGGCCAACACAAAGCCGATCATGGCCGCGCGGCCGTTGAGACGCTCGGCATATTCGTTAAAGCCAAACTTGGGCTCAGACAAGTTGGGGTTGGACATGGAAACCTCCAGTTAGGGCTTGGGAAGGGCTACAAGAGGAGCACCTGCCCTTCAGTATAGTTTGCATTTCTTCACATCGCAACACCAGCCGCTTCCGACGGCAGCAGGGGAGTGGCAGCCTTGGGGGCTGGGCTTTGCCCTAACGCAGGGGCGGCACCAGCGTCCAGAAGATTCCCACCTGCAGGGAAGCCACAGGGATCCCCGTTACAAAAATTCGGAAATCGCAGCCTTCTCACGGACTAGGGTAATCTGAAGGGCAGGTCAATGGAGAGAACCTCTATGGCGATTCAGCGTGGTGCCAAAGTCCGGGTGTTGCGGAAAGAATCCTACTGGTATCGGGATGTGGGAACGGTTGCGGCGGTGGATACCAGCGGCATTCTCTACCCGGTGATCGTCCGCTTCGACAAGATCAACTACTACAACATCAACACCAACAACTTCCGCGAAGATGAGCTGGAAGTGGTGGAGGAGCCCAAGCCCAAAGCCAAAGCTTCCAGCTAAGGCTGCCCCTGCCAACTCAACCAAGCTCTTTGGCTTCCTCTTCCTGTGCCCGAGCTGCCGGAAGTTGAAACCGTCAGGCGGGATCTGCAGCGCCTCACCCTGGGTCTGTGCATCCTGGCGGTGGAGGTGCTTCTCCCTCGCACCGTGGCCTACCCCGGCAAAGACGAGTTTGCGCAGGGGCTGGCAGGCAGCTGTTTGACCCAGTGGCAGCGGCGAGGCAAATATCTTCTGGGATCCCTGGACTCTGGAGCGGTTCTGGGCGTGCATCTGCGCATGACCGGGCAACTGCTCTGGGTTCAGGGATCCGCGCCTTTGCCGATCCACACTCGCGTCCGGCTGCATTTGGAGCAGGGGTGGGAGCTGCGCTTTGTTGATCTGCGCACCTTTGGCCAGATGTGGCTGGTGCCCGCTGGGGTGGAGCCGGAGACGGTGATCCCTGCCCTGCAGAGCTTGGGGCCGGAGCCGCTTTCGCCGGCCTTTTCCGAGGCCTATTTCCAAGCTGCCTTGCAGAAGAGCCGCCGCCCCATCAAAGCCGCCTTGCTGGATCAGTCGCTGGTGGCGGGGGTGGGCAACATCTACGCCGACGAGGCCCTGTTTCTGAGCGGCATCCACCCCTCAACACCCGCCGCGCAGCTTTCCGACGCTGCCAAGAGCCGCCTGCGAGAAAGCCTGATCCAGGTGTTACGGGCCGGGCTGGAGCAGCGGGGCACCACCCTGCGGGATTACCGGGATCTGCGTGGGCTCAACGGCAACTACCAGGGGCAGGCGTGGGTGTACGGTCGAGAAGGGGATCCCTGTCGCCTCTGTGGCACCCCCATTCAGCGGAGTAAGCTCTCGGGCCGCTCGGCCCACTTTTGCCCCCGCTGCCAGCCGCCTCCAGGCCGGGTTGAGACTTGATGGCGTATCTCCCGCCAACGGCTATAGTTCTAGGTTGATCTCCAGCTCCCCTCTCCCTCTGGGAGAGGGGCCGGGGGT